>NZ_MOWP01000035.1:0-195153 GCF_001983215.1 Frankia sp. CcI49 | reverse complement strand
TGGCGGGTGGTCCAGCCTCGGCCGGGGGTGTTCCGGTGGACGAGTCCGACCGGCCGCCGTTATGAGGTGCGGCCGCATTCGTATCTCGACGGGGAATGTGCCACCGTCGAGCTTGACGCGACGAGCGAAAACGGCCGCCCAGGATGAATCATCGCCCGCCGGCCAAGTGGGCGCAGCCCGCCCCCTACCTATCGATAAAGAATTTGCATCGGTGGTCAGGAGTCGGAGCCGGCCGGCACCTGGGCGGAGGCGGGGAAGGACATGGACGCCAGGACGCCGCGGACGCGCTCGGGTACCGGGGCGGGGCCGTTCTCCGACCGGTGCACGATGACGGTGTCGCACAGCGCCAGGCAGGTCTCGCCCTCGAACAGCCCACACACCTGCAGGATCGAGGTGTTGCCGAGCCGGCCGATCCCGACCCCGACCTCGTAGGTACCGGGGTAGGCGACCTCTCCCAGGTAGTCGATCTCCACCCGGGCTGCGACCACCGGGAGGGGACGCCGCTCGTGGGGCAGGCCGCCGTGGTTCGCGCCGAGCAGGGCCCGGTTCATCGCGATGCGGGCCTCCTCGAACAGCGCCGCGATGGCCACGTTGTTCACGTGGCCGAGGCTGTCCATGTCACCGAAACGCGGCTGCATGCTGAGGGCGAACGGGTAGTTCGCCAGCTGGATCCGCGCCGGGTCGTACTTCGCTCCCATAGCTCCCCTTCTATCGCGTCCCGCGGCGTCGGGGCGATCAGCGTGGCGTGGGTCTCGTTCCGGTCTCGATCAGCTTCGGATGAACGCCTTGTTCTCCATCAGGAAGTCGGCGAGGTACCCGTCGTGCGGGACGCCCGCGGCCATCCAGACGGTGGGCTGGTCGCCCAGGTAGACGTTCCGGATGGTCGGCTCGTTCAGCAGGTGGTCGATCAGCCGGCCGTCCCGGGTCATCACGGTGAGCACCAGCGAGTCCCGCAGCGGGGTGATGCCGGCGTCGGGGGTCCAGGGAGCGATCCAGACGCAGGGGAACGACAGCTCGATCCCCGCCTGCGCGGCGGTCGGCGAGTCCAGCTCGTGGACGGCGGGCCGCAGCACCGCGCTGCCGTCCCCGAGCTCGTCGACGATGCCGTCGCCACCGAGCCAGGAGCGGGTGCCGGCGGCCTTGCGGGCCAGGTACTCCTCGACGACCCGGGCGCTCGCCAGTGGCTGGACAGGCAGGGCGGCGGAGTCCTCCTCGGGGGGCAGGCTCGGCAGGCGGGCCAGCCGGTCGGCGACGGCCTCGGCCAGTGGCGCCGGGTCGCCTTCCACGAACACCGCGGTCGCGTTGACGCAGCCGGTGCCCCCGCCGCGGGCCACCGAGTCGACGATGACATCCAGGTGATCACGCCAGTCGGCGTCGGCGGTGATGAGGATCTTCGACCGTCCCGGCCCCTGGATGAGGACGGTCGGGTCGGCGCCGAACCTGCTCACCACGTCGTCGCCGCCGTAGACCATCCCGAGGTCGGCGGCCTGCAGGATGGCGTCGGCGCCGCCGTGGTCCGTGGGCAGCAGCGCCACCTGGTCGTTGGGCGCGCCCGCGAGGCGCAGCGCGGTGATGAGCCGGTGGGGGGTGAACGGGTCACGGCGCGAGGGGCGGACGGCGATCCGGTATCCCAACGTGAGCGCCTCCGGCCACAGGGCATGCGTGCCCGGATGGTTTCCCGCGGCGTGGACCGCGAACACCTCGCCGCGGCGGGCCCAGACCGCCCGCCCACGCCAGGTGGACGGATCCCGCCAGTCGCTGGCTGTTCCCACCGGGCAGGCCCGAGCCACGGTGTCGGCGGCCTTCGTGATCCATTCGGCGGTGGAGCTCGTCGCCCCTCGCACGGTCGAGATAGGCAGCCCGCCGACGCGGCTGACCAGCCGCTGATACTCCCCGACGGTCAGCCCGCCGATGGTCGCGCTCGCGAAGAGCTTCGCCGCGTCGGCGAGGATCTCCGTCCAGGCGTCGACGGGCAGGGCGTCGGCGGCGCGCAGCTGGCTGACCGTGCGGTGGACGTACAGCGGGGGCACGAGACTGAGCTGGGCGACCTGCGCACCGGCGACATCCATGATCGCCTGCTGGTTCCTGGTCCGATATTCGCCGGCCGGGCCGAGAGCGGCGAGCTCGACCGGGGAGCTGACCGCAGACGTCATCAGTAGACCCCCTCGATGACGGCTTCGTTCTCGAAGGTCGCGACCGGGGCGACGTCGGCGACCGCGTCACCGACGGTGCCGTCGAGCGCCTTGATCCGGGTCGCCATGTCCCGCTCGAGGTTGTTTGGCAGCAGGAAGCCCTTGCTGACGTGGCTGGCCAGGATCTGGCCCCGGTCCCCGTAGCCGACGCGCTCGAGGGTGTCCGGGTTGACGACCTCGAAGGTGAGGTACGGCGAGTACGGGTCGAAGATGCAGGGCGCCTCCACCGGCAGGTTCGGCCGCTCGGCGGCAGAGCCCAGGTACATGGTGCTCCCGTACTGGCCCAGGAAGATCGTCTCGGGGAACACCTCGGTGCGGAACAGCGCCAGCGTGTCGGCGTCCATGTGGGCGCCGCCCCACATGATGGCGCGCACCTTCTCGTTCACCAGGTCGACCAGGTCGCGGTGCCGGGACAGGCGCTCGAGCAGCGGCGGGGTGATGTTGAGAGCGCCGACGTTCTGCCGGCGCAGGATGTCGGCGGCCTGGTCGATGATGTGCTCGGCATAGGCGTCGGCGTCGTTGAGGCGCCGCTGGGCGATGAGCTTCTTCACCCAGCGCGGGTCGAGGTCGATGGTGAACACGTACGAGCCGTGCCGCTCGGTGATCAGCCGGAAGAGCGCGCCGATGATGTGCGGCCCGGAAGGGAGGACACCCAGCCAGTTCAGCCCACGCGGGATGCCGTGCCGGTCGAGGATGTCCTCGTGGAGGCGTAGCAGGCGGTCCTGCCACTCCCGCATGAGGACCACTCGTTTGGGTGCGCCGGTGGTGCCGCCGCTCTCGAAGAACCCGGCGACGTCCGGCCGGTCGCCGTACCCCCGCGCAATGAGATCCTCCGCGTGGACGTCCCGCAGGTCGGRCAGGACGTTCGGGAAACGTCGGAGATCATGATGGGACCGGATCTCGGCCCGCGGGTCGAACCCGAGGGACTCCGCTCGCCGCAGCCAGAACGGTGAGCCCGTCGCGGGGTTGAAATGCCATTCCATCGCCGCCCGGATGAACTCCTCCGGGTCGGGCACGACATCAAACGGCAGATYGAGAACCTTGTCGGCCAGGAGTGGCATGGGACCTCCCTCGAAGCAGACGACGACGCGGCCGCACGGGAGGTAGGTCGGACCACCTGTCCCCTCACATCCCGCGATGTTGTGGTTCTTCCCCGCGAGGTAAGACCGACACGGCCTCGTCGCCGCCCGCGGCCTGCCGGCCGTCACCGCTGCCGCTGCTGCTTCCGCCTGGGTTTAGGGAACCGGGTCGGCGGTGCCCGGAACGACCCCCGGCCGGCAGCCGCGCAGCCGGCGTGCGGTCAGGGCGGCTCCGTCGGCCAGCCCGTGGCGGGTTATCGCCGTGGCGGCGAAGGCACTGCAGGTGGGCGTGTAGCGGCACCGCGCCCGCATCCGCGGCGACCCGAACCGCTGGTACTGGTGAATGGCCCCGAGCACACCGCGGACGGACGCCGACCGCGCGCCGGACCCACCGGTGCGTCCGGCGTGACTGGCGTGGCTGGCGTGTTGTCCGGTGTGGTCGGTGCCCGCGGTGTGGCCGAAGCGAAGGCGGGCACCGGCGGCTGCCAGCGTCGACAGCACGGTGAACCAGGTCGACAGAGCGAGAAAGGCGGGAAATCCGTCGCAACCGTCGCAGGCGTCACAACCGTCACACGCGTCGAGAGCGTCGCATCCGTCGTCGGCGTCGGCTGAGGAGCGCCGCCGCCCTCGGCGCCGCTCGCGCCGCCGAGCACGCCATCGCGCAAGCCGTTGCCTGAGCCGTCGTCCGCGCCCACGACGCTGCTCGTCCGGCCCGGGGCCGCCGCCGGCCGAGTCCTCGATCGCGGGGAACACCTCCACGGCCGCGGGTTCGGTGGCCGTGCGGTCGGTGGCCGTGCGGTCGGTGGTGGCGTGGACGGTGGTCGTGCCGTCGGCGGTGGTGGGCTCGGTGGCCGCGGGCTTCGCGGTCGCGCGGTCGGTGGCCGTGCGGACCGCGGTCGTGCGCCGCGCGTGTGTCGGTGCGGGCCGCTGGTCTCGGCGCGGTGTCTGGACCTGCATGTGCGGGCGCCTCCGGCTCGCCTGTGCCGCAGGCGACGCGGCGCAGCTGACCGTATCGCCGCCGGTGGCTCCTACGCAGGCGGTTCCGGTGGCAGGTTCCGCCGGCGGGTGGGCGGTCGGGGGCGGCGGTCGGAGAACGGGCGAGGGGTGGTCGGAGAACGGGCGAGGCGCGGTTGGGGAACGGGCGGTTGGCCCGGTCGGCGGGTGGGCCGCCGACCGGGCCCGGGATCACCCGCGCCCGCAGACCCAGACGGATCGCGGGGGCACCCAGCGCCGTTCTCCGGCCGCCCAGACCCAGTGGCCGCTCACATGACGCCAGTAACATCCGGCGGCGGTGGGCACGCGGTCAGGTGGCGGTGACGCCGGCGCGGCCAGGGCGGGCGCCGCGGAAAGAGCCGAACCGAGTGCGGCAGCGGCGATCAGCAGTGGGAATCGGGTGCTCTTCCGGTACGCCATCTCTGCTCCCCCCGGCGCATGAAACGCCATGTCATCGAGGAAGTTCCGGCCGGACTGAGCCTTTTCCATCTCACGTTCCACAGCCAGGGATGCCGCGAGTCCGCGTTGACGACGGAAAAGGTTCACTGCAGCTCGGGCATACCCCGGACCAACAGGAATCAGTCGCCGTCGGCCGTGCCCGGATTCAGAGTGAGGTGTTGCGCGCCTGCATCCCGGGCGCTTCCGGGTCGATTCCCCAGCTGATGATCCGCCGTGGACGAATGCGGATCACCTCCGGGCTCAGGTATCCCTCCGGGGGATCCTCGCCGCTGACGGCGTCGGCCTCCCCGCGGATCTCCAGGCCGCGCACCTGCCAGGGGTCCACCGATGCGATGTCGTCCACGACGAGGGAGACCACCCTGGTCGCGGCGACGTTGCGGAACTTGCGGCTGGCGCCCAGGTTGTACCCGTGCACGTCAATGGTGCCGGTGGCGGCGTTGTGCCGGAAACCGACCGGGCTGTTCTGTGGTGTGCCGTCCGGCGCGACGGTGGCCAGCCGGCCGAGGCGCTGCCCGGCCAGATAGGCGAGTTCGACGGTGGTGAAGATCATGCGCTGATCCTGCAGGCTCAACCAGGCTTCAGGTCAAGCACCGTCCCGGGAACTGGCGATGGAACGCCGGGGCTCGGTCCGGCAGCGCATCAGGAGGGAACGTCCGGTCGCCTGCGTGGTCGACCCGTCGGTGTTCGTGTGTGATCGGTGGATGTTCGTCGATCCGGTGGTGTCGCCGTGGATCGGTGTGCGGTATTTCGGAGTGGGATCAACGTCTGCCCGCCGCCCGAACCCGGATCATCTGGGTGCCCATCGATCTACCAGCACAAATCCATGCACTAAACAACGGAAACGGTGATTCATAGCCTACACATAGATTCCGCACGGGCTGGCCACAGCTGTCCTCGAGAAGCTCTCGAACGTGCAGAGACAGATACCGGCCCCATGCGCCCGGTCATGACATTCGTGGGCCGGCTGGCTGCGCGCCGTCGACTGCTGGTCGCGCTGGTCGTGGTGGTGGTCATCGCCGCCGGCATCATCATCTACGCGGTCACCCGTGGTGGATCCGACGACGCGGACGCGGCGACGCCGACTGTCACCTCGCGAACGGTGACGGCGGAGCTCAGTACGATCAAGCAGTCGATCTCCACGACCGGCACGATCGCACCCGCGACCCAGTCCGATCTGACGTTCCCGGCGTCCGGCAAGGTCACCAGCGTCCTGGTGAGCGAGGGCGACAAGGTGACCGTCGGCCAGAAGCTGGCGACGATCGACTCGGCCTCGCTGACCGCCAGCCTCGCCCAGGCGAAGCTGACGCTGGCCAACGCCCAGGAGAAGCTCGCCTCCGACGAGAGCGCCGACGCCTCCAGCGAGCAGATCGCCGCCGACGAGTCGGCGGTCACGACCGCGACGGACGGCGTCACCTCGGCGGAGACGGACCTGGCCGGAGCGACCATGACCTCGCCGGTCAACGGCGTCGTGACGAGCATGGGCCTGGTGGTCGGGCAGCAGGTCTCCGGCTCCTCGAGCAGCTCCGGGTCGTCCGGCGGCGGCAGCGGCGGCACAGGCGGAATGAGCGCGGGCGGCGGGACGTCCACCGGTTCGGGGAGCACGTCCACCACGTCGACGAGCGGGCAGATCACGGTCATCAGCACCGACTCGTGGATCGTCAACGCGACCGTCGACTCCAACAGCGTCGATCTGATCGCCAAGGGCAACCAGGCGACGATCGTGCCGAGCTCAAGCAGCTCTTCCTCCACCACCACCGGCGGAGGCTTCGGGCAGTTCGCGGCCCGCAACGGCGGTGTGGCCGCCGGCGGCACCGCGGGCGGCGGCACCACAAGTGGCGGCACGACGGGCGGCGGCGGCACGACGGGCGGCACCGGCACCGGCACCGGCACCGGCACTGGATCGGGCACGGCCGCGAGCGGGACCAGCAGCACGATCTACGGAACGGTCGAGTCGGTGGGCCTGATCGCGTCCAGCTCCGGCCAGACCGCGACCTTCCCCGTGGTGATCAAGGTGACGGGCAGCCCCACCGGCCTGCACTCCGGCGCCAGCGCGACCGTCACCCTGATCTACAAGCAGCTCAGCAACGTCCTGGTCATCCCGACCAGCGCGATCACGCAGCAGGACGGCAAGTCCGTCGTGAAGCTCGTCTCCGGTGACTCGACGACGACCCGCGAGGTCACCACCGGAACCGCCAGCGGCGGCTACACCCAGATCGTCTCCGGCCTGTCCGAGGGCGACCAGGTGAAGTACGACGTCATCAGTGTGGTTCCCGGTGGCACCGGCACCGGCGGCGGTACCACGAACCGCAACGGTRGCCAGGGCTACGGCGGCTTCGGCGGCGGCACCGGCAGTTTCCCCGGTGGCGGCAGCTTCCCGAGTGGGGGAGCGGCCGGCGGCGGGGGCGGCTTCCCCGGCGGGGGCAACTGACATGGCCAGGAGATCGCGCASGCGTGAGCGCGCGGCGGCGGCCGAGTCGCCCCAGCACGGACTCGCGGACACGCCGACGACGGCAGACTCCCCGACCACGGACTCCTCGAACACGGAAATCTGGGCCAGGGGCACTGAGTCCCGGGACGTCCCGTCCCAGTTCACCCCGGTGACCTACGAGGAGCCGGCGACGATGCCGCTGGCTCGGGTGCCGCTGGGCGCCGCGACCACGGACGCGGCGGCGACCACGGACGCGGCGGCGACCACGGACGCGGCGGCGACCGCGACCGCGGCAGGGCCACCGGTCATCGAGCTGGACCAGGTGTCCAAGTCCTACCGGGCCGGTGCGCTGGACGTCGCCGCGCTGCGCGGTGTCTCGACCCGGATCGGCCAGGGCGAGTACGTCGCCATCGTCGGTCCGTCCGGCTCGGGGAAGTCGACGTTGATGCACATCATCGGCTGCCTCGACGTCCTCACCGGCGGCACCTACCGGCTTTCCGGCGAGGACGTCAGCGCGATGACCGAGGAGGACCTGGCCGAGATCCGCAACCGCCGGATCGGGTTCGTCTTCCAGCAGTTCAACCTGCTGCCGTCGCTGTCCGCCTGGCGCAACGTCGAGCTGCCGCTGGTGTACCGGGGGGAGCGGCGGGACGTCCGCCGCAGCCGGGCCGTCGCCGCGCTGGAGCGGGTCGGCCTCGCCGACCGGGTCGAGCACCGGCCCGGTGAGCTTTCCGGCGGCCAGCAGCAGCGGGTCGCGGTGGCCCGCGCGCTGGTCGGCGACCCGTCCCTCATCCTCGCCGACGAGCCGACCGGCAACCTGGACTCGACGGCGACCCGCGACGTGCTGAACCTCTTCGACGAGCTGCACGCGCAGGGCCGCACGATCGTCCTAATCACCCACGAGCAGGAGGTGGCCGACCGGGCCCGGCGGGTGCTTCGGATCCGGGACGGGCTGATCGATTCCGACTCCGCGGCCGACTCCGCCGTCGACTCCGTGGCTGGCTCGGCTCCCGCCGTGGCGACCCAGCCGGTCGCCCATCCGGCGACTCAGCCGGCGACTCAGGCGGCGACCCGCTGATGGGCTGGCTGGAGACACTCCGCACCGGCCTGGACGCCATCCGCACGCACCGGCTGCGGTCCGGGCTGACGGTGCTCGGCATCCTGATCGGTATCGCCGCCGTGGTCCTCACCGTGGGCCTCGGTGTCGGTGCGCAGGACGAGGTCGGGGAGGAGATCAACTCGCTGGGCAGCAACCTGCTCATCGTCTCGCCGGGCAGCTCGACGGACTCGTCGACGGGCCTGCGCGGCGGGTTCGGTTCCTCGTCGACCCTGACCACGGCCGACGCGACCGCGCTGACGTCGAAGACGGCCGCCCCCGACATCGAGGGCGTCGCCCCGATCAAGCAGAGCTCCATGTCGCTGCTGAACGGTTCGACGAACTGGACGACCACCGTGGTCGGCACGACCCCGGACTGGCTGCCCGTGCGCAGCCGCACCCTCACCGAGGGYCGCTTCATCACCACGACGGACGAAGCCCAGTCGGCGGCGGTCACCGTCCTGGCTTCGGACACGGCGACGGAGCTGTTCGGCCGGCGCAGCCCGGTCGGCCAGAGCGTGACGATCAACAACATCGCGTTCCAGGTCATCGGGGTGCTCGAATCGGCCGGGTCGGACAGCTCGAGCAACCTCGACGACCAGGCCATCGTGCCGATGTCGACCGGGGCGAACCGGCTGTTCGGCGGGACGACCCGCAACTCGGTCTCGACCATCTACATCAAGGCGACCTCGTCGGACACGCTGTCGGCGGCCTACCAGGAAGCCAACAACCTGCTGCTGAACCAGCACAGCATCACGGACTCGTCCAGCGCGGACTTCACGATCACCACCCAGGACTCGCTGCTCGACACGGCGACGTCCGTGAGCAAGACGCTCACCGTGCTGCTGGCCGGCATCGCGGCGCTGTCGCTGCTGGTGGGTGGCATCGGCRTCATGAACATCATGCTGGTCTCGGTGACCGAGCGCACCCGTGAGATCGGGCTGCGCAAGGCCCTGGGCGCACCGCCCGCCGCGATCCGGCGGCAGTTCCTGATCGAGGCGTCGCTGCTCAGCCTCGTCGGCGGCGCGGTCGGTGCCCTGCTGGGTATCACCGGGGCCCTGGTACTGCCCCAGTTCATCGACAACTCGGTGGCCATCGTCTGGTGGGCGGTGTTCGGCTCCCTCGCCGTCGCCGTGGCCATCGGCGTCGCCTTCGGTGTCTACCCCGCCAGCCGGGCCGCCCGACTGGCTCCCATCGACGCGCTCCGCAGCGACTAGTCGCCGACCATGACGAGGACAAAGATCATGACTGGCCAGGCTCCCACTTCCGTGCCGTCGACCGGGTCCGTGCCGTCGACCGGGTCATCCGGCTCGTCGACCGGTGGACGTCGTCCTGCGCGTCGTCGCGCGTCCGTCGTCGTCGCCGTCGCGTCCGCCGCCGTGCTGACCGCGGTGCTGGCCGGCTGCGGTGGCTCCTCCGGGACGTCCAACGCGCAGGGCGAGCAGGGCGGCGGGCAGACCGGGCAGGGCAACGGCGGCGGCCGGGCCGGCGGCGCGGCCGCTTCCGGACTCATCGCGGCGGTCGACTCGGGCACCATGCAGGTGCAGAACCAGCAGTCCGGCCAGGTCGCGGTGAAGTTCGGCGACAGCACCACGTTCACCCAGACCGTCTCGGCGGCCCTGGGTGATGTCACGACCGGCGTGTGCGTCACCGCGGCGAGCGTGTCCGCGGGTGGCACGCAGGCCTCCGGCACGCCCAGCGCGCGGTCCACGGCGCAGCCGACGGCCATGCCGACGTCCTTCACGGCCACGACCGTGTCGATCAGCCAGCCGACCGACGGCTCCTGCACCAGCGGCTTCGGCGGCGGCACCCGGCCGAGCGGTATGCCCAGCGGTATGCCGAGTGGTATGCCGACCGCGATGCCGAGCGGTGCGCCTGGCGGCCAGGGCGGTGGCTTCGGTGGCGGCGGCAACGGTGGTCAGGGCGCGCCCGGAGGCGGCGGCGGGTTCGGTGGGCGGGCGACGGGCGAGGTGACGGCGGTCTCCGGCTCCACGATCACCGTCTCGGGCACCAGCTTCGGCAGCAACGAGACCGTCACCTACACGGTGCTCGTGGACGGCAGCACCACCTACACCAAGTCGGCCACGGCGGCCGCCGACGCGGCGACGGTCGGGCGGTGCGCGGTCGTGAACGGCGACACCGACGACACCGGCACCGTGACCGCGACCCGGATCGCGCTGAGCGACGCGACGAACGGAACCTGCACGACCGGTTTCGGTGCCGGCGGGTTCGGCGGCGGTGGCGGGTTCGGCGGCGGCGGTGCGGGCGGCAACGGCTCCAACGGCAACGGGACTGCCAATGGCTGAGGACGTCGCCGTTGCCCACGGTGCCGTTCCGGCCGACGGTGCGGTGCCGGCGGCTGACGGTGCGGTGCCGGCCGATGGTGCGGTGCCGGCCGATGGTGCTGTGCCGGCTGACGGTGCGGTGCGGGCCCGGCCGGACTCCACTGCGATGCGGAGCCGGCGGCGCCGGCCGAAGCCCCGGCGCAAGGGCGTGGCCGTTGCGGTGACCGCGGTGGTGGTCGTCGCGGCAGGAGTGGGCACGGGGCTCGCGACCAGCGGGGATGACGGCCCCTCCTACCGGCTCGCCGCCGCGAGCACCGCGTCGGTCACCCAGACCCTGACCTCGGTCGGAACCCTGAGCACGGTCAACACGGCGACCCTCGCCTTCCCGGTCAGCGGGACGGTGACCTCGGTGCCGGTGCAGATCGGCGACAAGGTCAGCGCCGGGCAGGTGCTCGCCTATCTGGACCCGGCCGCGCTGCAGGTCGCGCTCAACACGGCGAACCAGAACCTGGCCGACGCGAAGCTGACGCTGGCGAACGACGCCTCCGGGCAGACGTCCAGCAGCAGCGGCGGCTCGCAGGGCGGGTCGACGAACCTGACCTCCGGGTCGTCGGACGGCGCGGTCAGCCTGCTGGCGAACTCCGCGTCCGGTTCCACCGCGGCCCCCGGCTCCGGCGGGTCTGGCGGTTCCACCGGTGTGCAGCTGACGAGCCTGGAGACCGGACGGGTCGTGGCCACGGTCTCGGCGGGACGGATCGTGAGCGTCTCCACGGGCGCCGCCATCCGCACCGCCGCGAACACCACCGCCGCGAACACCGCCGCCACGACCACGACTGCGGCCGCGACGACGACCACCCCCGGGAAGCCGAGCGCGCTGGCGACCGCGGTGACCGCGGCACAGCAGGACGTGATCGCCGCCCAGTCGGAGCTGGACAGCGTGCTGGCGGATCTCGGTGCCGACCTGACCGCGCTGACCGCCCAGGGCGGCGGCTGCGCAGTGGGCAGTGGCGCCGCGCCCGCCCCGATCTCCTTCACCGCGACGCCGACCACGGCCGGCACGATCAGCGGCACCGTCGGCGACCAGGACAAGGTGACGCTGAGCCGCAACGGCTCCGTCATCGCGACCAGGACCGGCTCGTACACCTTCACCGGGCTGAAGGCCGGTGCCGAGTACACCGTGAA
This sequence comes from Frankia sp. CcI49, assembly GCF_001983215.1. Classification (NCBI taxonomy): domain Bacteria; kingdom Bacillati; phylum Actinomycetota; class Actinomycetes; order Frankiales; family Frankiaceae; genus Frankia; species Frankia sp. CcI49. Next base: position 183,439 of record NZ_MOWP01000035.1, on the reverse strand, counting down.
GATCCAGCAGGCGGGCGGCACCGGCACCATCGACGTCACGCAGTGCCAGAACGCGATCAACGCGCTCGTGACCAGGTTCAGCGGGTCGTCCGGTGCGTCGGGCGGGTCGAACCTGGCCTCCCTGACCTCGCGTCTCGCCTCGGCGAAGACCAACCTTGACAAGGCCGTCAGCGCGCTGAGCAGCGCCGGCGGCGGATCAGGCGGGCCGCAGACCTCGCCTCCGTCGACCTCGCCGTCCCCCGGCGGGACGTCCGCTCCGGGCACGAACGGCTCCGGCACGGGCGGCTCCGGTACGGGCGGCTCCGGTACGGGCGGCTCCGGTACGGGCGGCTCCGGTACGGATGGCTCCGGTACGGGTGGCCGGCCCTCGACCGCTCCCTCCCCGAAACCGTCCGCGACGGGCTCGACCGGCAGCGGTGCGGGTACCGGCAGCGGTGCGGGTACTGGGACGGGCACCGGTAGCCGCCCGTCCGCGGCAGCCAGCCCCTCCGGCGGCACCGGCTCGACGGCGACGCAGAGCGCGACTCCTGGCACGGACGGGCGTGGGGCGACCAGCGGCACCGGCGGATCCACGACCGGCGGCACTGGTACCACCGGCGGCACTGGCGGTACCGGCACGACTGGTGGCACCGGTAGTACCGGTGGTTCGGGCTTCAGCGCCTCCGGTGGCAGCGGCTCCACCTCCGGTGGCGCGATGTCCGGCGTCACGGGCGGCGGTTCGTCGACGCGGACGACCCAGGTGGCCACCGCCGAGCAGCTCGCCGCCGACCAGGCCGCCATCGACGCGGCGGCCGCGCAGGTCACGGTGGCCCAGGCGAACCTGAACGGCGCCACGCTCACCAGCCCGATCAGCGGGACGGTCGGCGCCATCTCGGTCGCCGTCGGCGGCGAGGTCAGCTCGTTCTCGTCGAGCGCGACCATCACCGTGCTCGGCGAAGGCGACAAGCAGATCACCACGACGGTCCCGCTGTCCGCCGTCGACACGGTGAAGGTGTCCAACCCGGCGACCATCACCGTCGACGGTGTCAAGGAGCCCCTGACCGGCACGGTGTCGTCGATCGGCGCGCTGAACAGCAGCACCGGGTCGACCACGACCTATCCGGTCAGGATCGTGCTGAAGCCGAGCAGCGCCAACCTCTATGACGGCACCGGCGCCAGCGTGTCGATCACGGTCAAGGAGGTCAGGGACGTCCTGACCGTGCCGACGTCCGCGGTGCACCGCACCGGCCAGCTGACCACGGTCAACGTGCTGAAGGACGGCAAGGCGACGGCCGTCCAGGTGCAGATCGGCGCGACCGGCCCCGAACGGACCGAGGTGACCTCCGGACTCGAAGCCGGTGACCAGGTCGTCCTCGCCGACGTCAACGCCGCGCTGCCCTCCGACGATTCGGACGACTCGTCCAACAGCGGCGGACTGTTCGGCGGCAGCAGCAGCAACAGCGGCGGCGGGACGTTCCCCGGCGGCGCCGGCGGTGGCTTCGCGGGCGGTGGATTCGCCGGCGGCGTCCCCGGTGGAGGCGGTGGCCGCTGACCGGCGACCGGTGACCGGCGACCGGTGACCTGACGGAGTGAGGCGACCGGTAGCAGCGGTTGGTGCCGCCGCTACCGGTCGCTTTCCTCGTCGGGCCAGCCGCGTAGCTCAGCCTGGGTGGGAAGGGCCTCGTAGGCACCGGGGCGGCTGATGGTGAGCGCGGCGGCGTGCTGGGCCCGGCGGACGGCCGCCTGGGCACCGGCACCGGTGAGAAGCTGGGCGCAGAGCACCGCGGTGAAGGCGTCGCTGGCCGCAGTGGTGTCGACGACCTCGGCGGGTGGCGCGGGGACGGCGGTGCTGCTCCCGTCGATCCGCAGGACGCACCCGCGCTCGGCGAGGGTCACGCAGACCGTTTCCACGCCCAGCTCGTCGGCGATGGCGTCGGCGAGATGCGCGGCGGGCCCGTGCGCACCTCGCCGAGACGCGAGCAGGGCCCGTGCCTCGGCCTCGTTGGGAACCAGGATGTCGACCTGCTCCCACGCGATCCCGCCGACGACCGACAGGTCCGCCGGCAGCGGCGCCGGATTCACCACCACACGTAGGCCGTGCTCCCCGGCCGCACTCAGCACGCCCCCGATGTGCTCAGGGGCGTCGAGCGTGACGAACAGCGCCTCCGGTGGCCGCGCCGCGCCCGCGCCCGCGGCCGGGCCGGTTTCGGCGAGGGCGGCGGTGACGAGATCGGCGGTGACGGCGAAGGCGTCCGGCACCTGCCACACGAAGGCGTTCTCCCCGTCGGCGCGGGAGTAGACGACGCAGACCGGAGTCGGCAGGCCCGGGACGACCGCCATCGCGGCGGTGTCGATGCCCTCGGCGGCGAGGGCACCCCGGATGGCCGCGCCGACCGCGTCGGCTCCGACGCATCCCAGGGCCGTCACCCGCGCACCGAGCCGGGCGAGGGTGACGGCCTGGTTGAGGGCCTTTCCACCGGGGGCGGTCCGGATCGCGTCGGCGCGCAGGTCGTCCCCCCACACCGGTAGCCGGGGCGTGCTGATCAGGCAGTCGAGCAGGTAGGCGCCCGCGACGAGGAAGCTTCCGCGGCCGTCATCGCTGTGGCCGCCCTGGCTGGCATCGCCGCGGTCACCGCTGTGCCCGCTGCCTTCGCGGCGGGTCAGCCGACCGCCTCGTCGGCAGGCTCGGGGTGCATCTCGCGGGCGGGGATCGGTGACGGCACCGGCCGCCGAGGCTCGCGCACGCCCGCGGAGCCGCCGCCGGGCCCGAGGCTGAGCCGCACCATCGTGCCGATCGCCACCCGGGTGCCGGCGGCGGGAACCTGGCTCACCACGACCGAACCGGAGTCGAGCGCGTCGACGGGGAGCGGCGGGCCGTCGGGGTCCGGCCCGACCCCGATCAGGCTTACCCCGGAGAGCTTGGCGCGCGCATCGTCCCAGGAAAGGCCGATCACGCTCGGTACGACGCGGGAGTGCCGCCGTGGCCGCCGCCGCGCGTCCGAGAGCTGGTCGGTCGCGTCCTGCAGCATCTCGCTCGCCGCCCGGCCCAGTAGAGATTCCGTTCCGAAGCGCAGTGAGCGCCGTCGGCTCTGCGTGGCGTTCTCGTCGGGAGCGTCGCCGGGCTGGCCACTCGCGGCGCCGCTGGCGTTGCCACCGGTGCCCTTGCCGCCGGCTTCCCCGCTGGTGCCTGCGGGCGGACGCGGGCCCGCGATCTCATCGTCGAGCTCGTGCCAGCGTTCCCAGGCGGACTGCCGGCTGACGCCGAGCCGAATCGCGATCTCCGCCCAGGACCTGCGTTCCCGCCGGGCGGAGCGGACCGCGTCCAGCTCGACCTGATCGAGCAGTCTGCGCACCGTGCCGATGTCGGTCAGTGCCTCCAGCGCCGCTTCTCCGGGACTGTCGGGGTTATCGAGGTCATCGGGGTTATCGGTGTTGCGGGGGTTGTCGGCGGGTGGATTCGAGGGGGTGCGATGCCAGCCGGCGAGGTGTTCCCAAGCGCGGCGGGCGTCCTGCCACGGACTTCCGCTCTTGCTCATGATGTCAGGATAACCTGACGCCTGTACCGGCGCGAGACCGGTGCAATTCCGGTTCGGTAGCTTCTACGTCTTGTAGAAGTGGTCTGGCTGGAATGGCGATGAGGTGCTCTGCTGTGGGGAACGAACGACGGTTACTACCGGGATCCGCTCGCCTGGCAGTTCTCGCACTGGTGGTCGGGGCCAGCCTGGTACTGGCATTCGCGGGATGCTCGCCCGGGGCGAGCACGGCGGACGGTTCTGCCGGTGGTTCGGCGGGTGGCCGCGCCGAACGCGGATCGCTGGGCGGCGCCGCCGAGGTGATTCCGGCCGCTGACCGGAAGCCGGCGCCGGCCATGTCCGGCCGGACCCTCACCGCAGACGCGTTCGACCTCTCGTCCATTCGCGGCCGTCCGGCCGTGGTCAATTTCTGGGCCTCCTGGTGCGGGCCGTGCAGGGCGGAGACGAAGGCGCTGGTCGAGATGGCGCAGACACATCCGGAGGTCGCCTTCATCGGCGTGAACCGGGAGGCCGACGGTTCCGCCGCCGCCCGGGCCTTCGTGCGTGACAACGCCGTGCACTACCCGAACATCGTCGACGAGCGGGGCACTGTGGCGGCGCGCTGGAACGTTCCGGGCCTGCCGACAACCTTCGTGCTCGATTCCGACGGGCGGATCGCGGCGCGACTGTTCAGCGCCGTGACGTCCGCATCCCTCAACGCCGTCATCGCCGGGCTCATCTGACGAGGGATGGTTCCGGGGAACCCCTGACGAGGGGCGGTTCCGCGGAACCGCGCGGTGTGGTTGCTCCGCGGAACCGCATCGGTCGGGCGGTTCCGCGGAACCGCATCGGGCGGTTCACGGTTCCGCGGAACCGCCCGAACCGCCCATGACCTCGTCCGCGCTGCCAGCGCGACCGCCGGGGCGTGTCGATGCGGACGCGGCCCGCCGAACTCGCCCGACAACCGGCAGGCGCATACGCTTGAAATATAAGACCATGCTTATAGGGTGAGGTTATGATCGCTGATCCCGCGGCCACGGCCGGGCTGGTAGTCCGAGAGGTTCGAAGCGGCACCCGGGACGGGGCCGCGACCAGGATTGTCGTGGCTCGCCGCACCTATCCCACCGACCAGCTCGACCTCTGGGAGGCGCTGACCAGCCCCGAGCGCATCCCGCGATGGTTCCTGCCCGTCAGCGGAGACCTTGAGGTCGGTGGGCGCTACCAGCTCGAAGGCAACGCCGGTGGCGTGGTCGAACGCTGCACCGCACCCGACTCGTTCGCCGTGACCTGGGAGTTCGGGGAGATGATGTCGTGGCTGGAGATCACGCTCGCCCCGGCTGGCCGGGGCACCACACTGGAGCTTGTCCATGAGGCACCGGTCGACCCGCAGATGTGGGGGCAGTTCGGCCCGGGTGCGGTCGGCGTCGGCTGGGACCTCGCGCTGATGGGCCTCGGCCTGCACCTGGAAAGCGGCGCGCCGGTCGACCCGACGATCGCGATCACCTTTCCCACCTCGCCCGAAGGGATCGAGTTCGTCCGCAGGTCAGCCGCCGGCTGGGCAGACGCCGCTGTCAGCGACGGCGACGAGCCCGGCCCGGCCCACGACGCCGCGGGGCGGACGGTCGCCTTCTACACAACCCTGCCCGAGGAACCCTCGGACTCCGAGGGTTCCTCGGGTTCCGGGAACTAGGTGGACCTCGCCCTCGACGCGCTCGGCGAACCGACCCGCCGACGGATTCTGGAGCTGCTGGCCGCGGGTGGAGAGCAGCCGGCGGGGGCCGTCGTCGAGGCGCTGCGAGCCGACGCGCAGATCTCCCAGCCCGCCGTCTCGCAGCATTTACGGGTGCTACGCGACGCGGGCCTGGTGACTGTGCGGGCCGCGGGCGCCCGCCGCTTCTACGCCCTCGACCCAGCCGGGCTCGAGGCCGCCCAGGACTGGTTCACCCGCCTCGCGCGCGCCGCCCGGGAGGCCGCGACCTCCCGGGCAGTCGACCCGGTGGCCGTGCCAGCGGACCCGGCGGCGGTGCCAGTCGACCCGGTGGCCGTGTCAGGCGAGCCCGTTGAGTCCGCTGCATGCGACGCTGATCCACTCGCCCAGTTCGTCCAGCCCCTCGACGCACTGGCCACCGAGATCGCACGCGGCCGGCGGGCACGCCGGTCCGGCCCCATCGCCGAGCCGGCGCCGCGACCGGCGCCGCGGCCGGCCGAGCGCCCCGGGGCGTAGATGGCCTGGCTGACTCGGCCCCCGGCCCGCTCAGTCCTCGTCTTCGGGGGCGAAACGGCTCAGCGCGGCCACCGACGGGATCAGGTAGTAGGCGCCGCTCACCGGCGTCGAGTAGCGGGTGAGCTCGTCGCGCAGGCCATCGTCGTAGGCGCCGGCCATCCGGCGCAGCATGATGTCGAGCACCCGCTGCTCGCGGCTGAAGCCGACGAACATCGTGCCGTGCTCGGTCGCGGCGCCGTAGGCCGTGTTCCGGCGGAAGATCTTCAGCTCCTCGCCGTCCTCCTCGACGACGGTCCGCGAGACGTGCGAGGTGGCGGGCATGACGTCCTCGTCCAGCTCGACGCTGTCGGCTTTCGTCCGCCCGATCACCCGCTCCTGCTCCTCGACGGGCAGGGCCTGGAAGGCGTCGGAGTCGTGCCGCCACTGCTGGAACAGCAGCACGCTGCTGCCGGCACCCGGCCCGCCCGCCCCCACGACCGCGACATTCGGCGCCACCAGCAGGGACGGGTTCTCCGTCCCGTCGATGAAGCCGGTCAGGTCACGGTTGTGCTCGTATCCCCAGCCGGTGACCTCGCTGGCCACCGACGCGATGTCGGCGAGGGCGGCGATGACGTTGCGGCTGTTGTTGAACACCGCCGTGCGGTCGCCGCCCGCGACCCACACCCAGGCGTCCCGCTGGGTGGCCGGCATCTGGAAACCGTCGGTGCCGACGATCGGTTCGGTGAAGCTCCGGACGTCCGGAGGCAGCTCGTCCGGTGCGACCTGTGCCCACAGCTCGGGCCGGAAGCCCACAACGAGGTTCACCCCGCCGCCGGTCGACAGCGGGTCGCTCAGGCCCGCGACCGCCTTGACCAGATCGGCGGCGGACGCGTCCTGGTGCAGCGAGAACTCCAGATAGCAGTGCTCCGGAGTACCGAGCCCGAAGATCCCCGGCTGTGTCACCCGTACCGCCCTCCACCCCATCTGACCTGGCATGCGTGCAAGCCGCACGCGTGCGGAGACAGTATCGGCTGGCGCCGGGACGGACGGTGTCGCCTGGTCCCGGCGCCAGCACGGTCTTACCCGCCCGCCGGCGGGGTCGGCTCCGGCGTCGGCGCGGGCGGCGGCTCCGTGGTCTCCGGCGGCTCCGGGATTGGCACCGGATCCGTCGGCGGCGGGGGGCTGGTGGTCTCCGGCGTGGTCGGATCGGTCTGTGGCGTTGTTGGGATGGGCGTAGTCGGAACGGGTGTGGTCGGTACAGGCGTCGTCGGGTCGGTACCGGGCGATGTTTCCGTCGGGTCAGGGCCGTTTCCGTCGTCAGGAACGTCACCCTCCTTGGGAAGGGCGACCTCGTCTCGGCTTACGGAATAGCCGGCCGCGTTCATCGCATGGAGCTCAATCCCGTAGGTGCCACCGGGCACACCGTTGACGACGATGGTGGTTCCGAGCGTTGGCGTCATGCCACCTTGCCCATCCGGGCCCTCGGGACTCGGGAATGTCTCGCCGTAGTAGTACTGCTCGACATACGTGTTGGACGGCAGGGTCAGATTCCAGGTGATCGTCGTTCCTACGACCGTCCGGGCAATGATGATCTTGTCGGGTACGGTGCAGCCCATGCCGGTGACCGGGTCCGAGATCAGGGTTCCGCCTGGGCCGGTGGCTGCCACCGTGACGGTGAACTGGCGGCAGTCGGTCGTGCGGAAGGAGATCCGATCGGCCTGCTGCTGCACGCTGAAGCTGCCACCGCTACCGCCGTCCGTGTAGGACCACGCGTAGGTCATCGATCCGTCCGCCACGGCGTTGCTGATGATGACACTGAAGCCGAAGCCGTCGGCGGGTTGCACCTCGAGCACCGGCTTCTCGGGAGTGCACAGGCCGACCGACTGCGGGTCGAGTTCGTGTGGGTCGAGGACCTGGGGGTTGGCGGGGGTCTCGGTGCCGTCGGCGGCGTAGGCGGAGAGGGTCAGGTTGAAGCCGTCGCAGGTCGACGGGATCACGTCGAACGTTCTGTCCGTGATCGGGGTGACTCCGACGTCCGCCCGGTCGGCGGTGAGACCGAAACGGGCGGTCGGTGCGCCGCCCGTGCCGGGGGCCGCCTCGACGCGCCAGTGGTCGCCGGCGGCGGTCACGGTCATGGTGGGGGGAGGCGGCGCCCCCGAGCCGATGATCGTGACCTGCTGGCTGGCGCGGCTGGTGTTCCCGGCCTGGTCGGTCACGGTGACCGACACGACGAAGGTTGCTCCGGGCTGGGCGGACTCGTAGGTGTGGGTGGCGCTCGCCGCCGCCCCCGAGCCGCCGGCCGCGGTGCCGTCGCCGAAGTCGAAGGCGTAGCCGGCGATCGGGGCCGTGCCGGCGGTGGAGCCGGAGGCGTCCGCGGTGATGTGCAGCGGTGCCTCGCCGCTCGCCGGTGTCACCGTCAGCCGTGCGACGAGCAGGTTCGTCGGCGGCGCGTCGATCGGTGCCGTTCCGGGTGGTGGGGAGCCGGCGTTCTCGACCGATGGTGTGCCGCGGCGGTCGACGGTGAGGCGCACGGCGGGGGTGGCCTGGCGGCCGTCCGCGAGGATGGCGTGCGCGACGACCAGGTAGTTCCCCAGCTGGGACCAGGCGTGGCTCGCCTGGCTGCCGCTGCCGGTCGTGCCGTCGCCGAAGGACCAGGTCGCGCCCGCGATCCGGGTTCCGTCCCGGGCGGCGAGGCGCAGTGTGACCGGCTGGCCGATCCGGACCCGGACCGCCGACACCTGGATCGTCACCTCGGGGTCGCTGGTTTCGGCGCCGTCCGAGGTGTTCTTCACGTCGCTGATGCGCGGGGAGGGGGCGGTGTCGGGCAGCGGTGCCGTCGCGGGTTGCGCGCCGCCGTCCGTGCTGCTGTCGCCATCGCCTGCGCCGCTGGTCGCGGAGCCGCCGGCGAGGCCGTCACCGGGCCGGTCCGGGTTGTACTTCTCGATGACCCGCACGCTGCCGTCGAGGCGGATCGCGCCGGCCCGGAAGCTGGACGGGTCGTTGAAGAAGATGAACGGGCCCTGCGTGACCAGCTCGAACCGGGTGCCGGCGGGCAGCACCTCGGGCCGGGCGACGACCCGGCGCTGGTCGACGTCGACGACGATGACATGCCCGTCGGTGAAGTCGGGGAGGAACACCCGGCCGGCGGCCTCCCGCGGCTGGCCCAGGTCGTGGCCTGCCGCCGCGAGATCCACAACGGTGTCGCAACGCCCCGTCGCAAGATTGCTGATCACCAGTGTGCCGTGCTGGCCGCTGGCCGCGTACACCACCGGACGGCTTGTGCTGCCGAGGATCACCACCGACCGGTCGGCGGCCGTCGTCTCCAGGCAGGTGCTGGCATCGGGCCCGATTTCGGCACCGCCTCCGTCGCTTCCGCCACTGCCTCCGCTGCCTCCGCCTCCGCCTCCGCTGCCTCCGCCTCCGCCTCCGCCTCCGCTGCCTCCGCCTCCGCTGGCATCGTCGCCGCTGGCGCCGCCTCCGCCGCCGGTGTCGCCGACCGCGCGGACGGTGCGGGCCGCCGGGTCGACCACGGCCGGCCGGTCGCCGGCGAGGACGAGCTGGCTGCTGGCGGTGACACCGGCGCGGGTCCGGCCCTTCCCGCCGTGCTCGTCGAGCCGCACCAGGTCACCGTTGTCGCGGTCGACCAGCCACAGCCGGCCGAAGCCGTCGGTGACCGCGCTGCCCGACCCGGCGCGCGCCGCGACCGACTGCAGCGAACGTGCCTGCAGGGTGCCCGGGTCGGCGGTCGTGACCAGGCCTGACTCCTCGTCGACGACGTAGGTCGCGGCACTGGTCGGAAACACCCGCAGCTGTCGCTGGCCCGAACCGAACCGGACCGGTTCGGAGGCTTCGAACGTCGCGCCGTCGACGCGCAGCACGCTGCCCGCCGTGCGGTTGACGACGTAGGCGTCCGGCCCCGACTGCGCGGACGTCAGATCCCCACTGCCGACGGCGACCTTGGTCACCACCTGGGACGACGCACCGTCGACGAGCGCGGCCTGGCCGGTGGCGGAGGACACCAGCCAGGCCGCGCCGTCCTCGACGGCCAGCAGCCTGCCCGGCACCCCGCCGGCCTGGCCGACGAGCACCGCCCCGCCGGCGAGCAGTGCCAGCGCGACCACCACCCGCAGCACGTTCCGGGGCCGCGGCACCTTCCGGGGCCCGCGCTTGTTCGGGGGCCGGCGCAGGTTCCTCATCGCGTCACCTCGTGTACGTCCCTCGGCCGGCCCGAGCGGGAGCGGGAGTCAGAGCGGGAGCGGGGCAGCAGCGGGCGCGGGTCGAGCGCGGCCCGCGCCCGTGCACCGTTCCCGCGCCAGCCCTGCCCGCGCCAGCCGTGCCCGGGCCGACGTCCGAGATCGTTGATGGTCAGGTCGGTCAGGTGCCAGGCCTGGCGGGCGTCGTCCTCGCCCGGCTCGGCCGCGGCGAACAGCGCCATCGTGACCAGCGGCGCCAGCGCCTCGAGATGGTGCGCCGCCGGGGCGCAGCCGGGCAGAGCCCCGGCGTGGCCGCAGACCTGCCGCGGGGTGAGCGCGGCGGTGCCGGTCAGGCCGTGTTCGGCGAGCCGGTCGCCGACCTCCCGCCAGGCGGCCTCGATCCGCGTGGTCGGGGTGCCGGTGCGCCGCCGTCGTCGCCGGCGGCGACGCTTCTCCACCGGGACCAGCGCGACCAGCAGCACCGGCACGGCGGCCACCGCGGCGGCGTAGCCGAGCCACGTCCAGCTCCGGCCGGTGCCCGTGCCGCCGCCGGCGCCCGTGCCGGCCGGGTCGAGCTGGGGGACGACGACGGGGGTCACCACATCCACGCTCTGCTCCTGCTGGCCGGTGTCGGCGCTGGTCGCGCGGTCGACCGGGGGCAGCGCGAGCCCGAGCCGGCTGACGTCGGTGGGCTCGAACGGGACCCAGCCGAGCCCGGCGAGCGCAACCTCCGGCCAGGCGTGGGCCTGTCGGGTCGTCACGTGGAACGCCCCCTGGCCGTCGCCGGACTGTTCGTCCAGCAGGTAGCCGACCGCGATCCGGGTCGGGAACCCCTGGGTGCGGGCGAGGATGGCGAAGGCGGCGGCGTGCTGCTCGGCGTAGCCACGGCGGTCCGCGTCCGACCCCGAACCCGTGCCCGTGCCCGAACCCGGCCTCTCACCCGAAGCGGCTGTTGTGCCGCTGGCTGCTGTCCTGCCCGCGTCGAGCAGGCGGGTCACGGCGCCGTACGAGTGGCCCGGCCGGGCGTCCCCGTCGTACGGGAAACGCTGCGGGTCACGCAGGTAGCGCTCCAGCGCGAGCAGCTTGTCGTAGGACGTCGCCGCCGTCCCCATCACCTCGTCGGCGAGCTGCGTCAGCTCGGGGGCCAGGCCTGGCGGCAGCGCCACCGCGCCGTCCGTCGCGGGCCCGATCGCCGCGCGGGCGAGGCGGAGGTCCTCCGCGCCGGGGGTGGCGACCTCGGCCCGCAGCTGGTAGCCGTCGCCGTCACGCGGGACGGACGTCGCCGCGACGGCACCCGACTCGGCCTGGACGGAGATCTCCCGCCCGTGCAGCGTGACCGGCACACCGACCTGCGGCAGCAGGGTGCGGTCCCAGGCCTCGATCGACACGTCCAGGCCCACCTGGGCGGTGGGGACCGTCACGGCCGGGCCGTCCTGGGGCAGGGTGCTGCCGGCGCGCAGGAAGAGCCCGGCGTCGCGCCAGGTCGCCCCGTCGAAGTCGCCGAGCGCGGCGATGCGCAGCCGGTCCACGGGCAGACGTCCGGTGCTGGTGGAAAGCCGCGCGGTGAACAGCGAGCGCGGCGGGTTCGTCCGCAGCTCGACCTGCACCTGGGCGAGCGGGTCGAGCAGCGGCGTCGCCTCGACCGGTGGGGTCCGATGCTCCCTCGGGTCGAAGCGCCCATCGCCGTCGGCGAGGGGGAGGACGGCCGCGCCGACGGTCGCGACCGTGGCGGCGGCGGCGACCAGCGGCAGCCCGAGCACCAGCACCGACGCCGACGCCGACGGGCCGGAACCCTCCTGTCTGTCCGCCTCGCCGGACTGCGACGCCCGCAGCAACACGAGCACGAGTGCGGTGCAGGTGAGGCATCCGGTGAGCGGCAGCTGGGACCGTTCACCGGCCGCGGTGACGATCAGGGTGAGAACCTCCGCGAGCATCGCGGGCAGCAGCGGGAGCAGCACCGCCTGGGTGCGCAGGGCCAGCGCGACGGCGGTGAACGTGGCCGCCCACAGCAGCAGGCTCGGGGCGAGCAGCAGCTCGCCGGTCGGGTCGGCGGGCAGCCCGACGGTGAGCAGGTCCGCCCAGCCCTCACGCAGTGCGCCGGCGAACGCCGACGGCGCGGCGCCGCCGCGGGCGCCGAACAGGGCGAGCAGCGCGAACAACAGCCAGCCGCCGGCGGCGACCGCCACGATCGCGTCGATCTTCAGGCGGTTGGATGTCGCTGCGGCCAGCACGCCCGCCAGCAGCACCGCGCCGCCGAGCGGCGCCAGGAACGCGGTGCCCGCGAAGAAACCACGGTAGGTCGCCGCCACCTGCACCATCAGCAGGACGACCACGGCGGCCTGCGTGAACCGACGGCCCAGGGGCCGGGCCTTCGCGCCCACCGCCGTGGTCGGCGCAGCGGTGGCCGCGACCGCCGGCACAGACGCGGACGTAGACGGGACGGCGGGCATCGGTAGCGGCATGGGTACCGCAGGCGGTGGACCCGGTGGTCGTCCCGCGGTCGGCGGCGCCAGCAGCGTGGCCGCGTCGGAGATGTCCGCAAGGGCGAGATCTCGTTGCCGCCCCGCGGCGCCCCCGGGCAGCGCACCGGCGCCCGGTACCTGCGTCTCGCGGCTCAACGGGCCACCCGCGTGTTCCAGGCGGCCACGAAATCCTCGCTGGTGCGCACGTTGAGCACCAGCGCTCCGCGGACCGCCGGGCCGGGCCGCCCCGGTGTCGCACCGACCTGGACGAGGGTCACCATCGCGAACCGTGGGCGGACCGCCGACACCGTGGCCGCGGCGACCGCGGCCGGCTGACCGGTCACGATCCCGAGCACGACACCGCCGTCGCGGGGAACCATCCCGGTCAGTGCGGTCAGGCCCGGGTCGTCCGCACCGGCCTCGACCCCGGCGAGCAGGTCGAGGACCGCCATCGGCGCCCCTTCGCCCCGCTGGGCGACCGCGCGCTGGCCACCGGTCGTATGCACCTCGACGGGAAAACCGTGCGTCACCGCCGCGGCGGCGAGCGAGGCGGCGATGCGCACCGCGTCCTCGAAGCGGCCGTGCACCTGTCCCTGGCCGCGGCCATCGCCGGCGCTGTGACCGTCGCCGTCACCGCGGCGGCCGTCGTTCGCGCGGCCGCCGTTCGGAGCGTCCAGGTAGGGGGCGGCGCTGGTGTCGAGCACGACCAGCATCCGCGGCTCGCGGGGCACGACGTTGTGGCGGACCATGAACTTGCCGGCCCGCGCGGTGGAACGCCAGTGGATGAGCCGCAGGTCGTCGCCGCGGACGTAGTCACGCAGCCCGTGGAAGGCCACGCCGCCCGGTGCGGCGGCTGCGGTGGTCGGTCCGTCCAGGTCAGGTGAGCCGCCGGTCGGCAGCGGCACCACCGGCAGCAGCTTCGGGTACACCCGCAGCACCGAGCGGGACGGGAACCCCCGCCGCAGATGCATCAGCCGCAACGGGTCGGCGTGCCCGAGGGTCAGCGGCCCGACCTCGAAGACGCCGCGCTGGGCCGTCGGCAGCTGGTATTCGGCCTGCTGGCAGCCACCCGGCGGCAGGCTCGCCACCGTGATCCCGACCGGCTGCCCGCCCACCGACTCGCCGACGACCATCGGTGGGGAGCGACGTCGAGCCGTGTTGGTCACGACCAGGACGCCGCGGGCCATCCCGCCCTCCGCGACCCGGTCCGGACGGATCTCGCGCTCGATCGTCACCTCGGGCCTGGCGAGCATCCAGCCGGCGGCCGCGGCCACGACCGTCGCCGCGCCCAGCCCGAGAACGACCAGCTCCGGGTAGTCGAGCAGGATCCCCGCTACGAGGAGCACCGCCGCGGCCACGATCATCGTGGCACCGGATCGCGTGATCACCGCATCGCCAGCCGCTGGTTCGGGACCGGGACCGACGCGAGCGTCTCACCGAGCAGGTCGACGGCGCGCAGGCCCGACATCTCCGCCTCGGGACGCAGCAGCACCCGGTGCGCGAGGACGGACGGTGCCAGCGCCTTGACGTCGTCCGGCGTCGCGTAGGTGCGGCCGTCGGCGGCCGCGTGCGCCTGCGCGGCGGCGGCGAGCGCCAGCGCACCACGGGTGCTCACCCCGAGGCGCACCTCGGGCCGGCGCCGGGTGGCGTCGGCGAGCGTGACGATGTACCCCAGCAGCTGCGCGGACAGGTGCACCCGCCGAGCGATCCCGATCATGCGTTCGACGTCGGCCGTGGTCAGGACGGGTGTCACCGCGGCGGCGGACTGACCGCCGCGGCGGTTCGCCAGCACCTCCACCTCGGCCGCGTGGTCGGGGTAGCCGAGCGTGAGGCGCATCATGAACCGGTCGATCTGCGCCTCGGGCAGGTCGTACGTCCCGCCGTGCTCGACCGGGTTCTGGGTGGCGACGACGACGAACGGGCGCGGTACCGCGAGCGGCTGGCCGTCCACGGTGACCTGCTGTTCCTCCATGACCTCCAGCAGGGCCGACTGCGTCTTCGGCGAGGCGCGGTTCACCTCGTCGGCCAGAATGATGTTGCCGAAGATCGGGCCCGCCTGGAACTCGAAGATCCTCTTCTCCGGGTTCCACACCTGCACGCCGGTGACGTCGGTGGGCAGCAGGTCGGGCGTGAACTGGATCCGCCGCATCGTGCCGGCGACCGAGTTCGCCACCGCCTTCGCCAGCGACGTCTTGCCCGTCCCGGGGACGTCGTCGATCAGCACGTGGCCCTCGGCCGCCATGCACACGGTGACGAGCCGAACGATCTCGGTCTTGCCCCGGATCAACGTCTCCACATTGTGGACGAGTGCCGCGCAGCGTTCCGCGAACCAGGTGGCCTCGCTCGCGTCCACCAGAGATTCCGTCATCATTCCCCCGTTCGGGGCGGCAGGCCTTCTCCTGCCGCCCAGCGTCCTCACCGGGCCTGGCCCGGGCCTGAGCCGGGCCTGGGCCGGTCCAGGCCCGGCTCAGCCGGGCCTGGGCCGGTATGCCGGTACTCCGGCCGCGGCCGGAGTCACCTGGCCAGCGCCACCACCGCGGCCACCAGCAGGCCGACCGAACCGAGCAGCACCGTCACGGCGACCGCCGCGCGGACGCCGAACCTGCGGTAGCCGACATCGGACCCGGTGTGGACCACCACCCGCGGCTCGTCCCCGACCACCTGCTGCAGCGCACCCGCGGGGCGGGGCGCAGCGGCCGGCCGCGGGAACGCCCGGGCAGTGGCAGGCACCGGCCCGGGCACGACCACAGTCACCGGCGCCGGCAACTGCGCGGGTGCTGACCCTGGCGCGGGCAACGGCTCAGTCGCGGACAGCGGCGCTGGTGCGGGCAGCGGCGCAGGCGCAGGCGCTGGCCCTGGCGCTGGCAATGGCGCAGTCGCAGACAGCGGCGCTGGCGCTGGCAACGGCAACAGCACGGCAGCCGGTGCAGCAGTCCGCGCCGGCGGCGGGATCTTGACAGTGACCGTGTCACCTGCGGCGAGGGCGCGGATGTCGTCATCCAGAGCCAGCGTCATGCCCGCGCGTTCCAGCCAGCCCGGCCCGAGCGAATCGTAGGCCGCGCGGGCCAGCGCGGCGGAGAACTCGCGGGCCGTCTGGTACCTGTCGACGGGGCGCTTGCCCAGTGCGCGGAGCACGACGGCGCCGAGTGGCGCCGGTGCGGTGTGCAGCGGCTGCGGTATCTCGTCCAGATGGCTGCGTCGCAGCCCTTCGAAGGACCGCGCGTCGGTCGGCGCCGCCCGGAACGGCGGCCGGCCAGCGAGCAGCTCGTAGAGAATGACGGCGAGCGCGTAGAGGTCGGTCGACGGCGTCAGCCGCCCGGCCAGGAACTGTTCCGGTGCCATGTACCGCGGGGTTCCGACGGCGGTCGCCGTCTGCAGCGCGGTGCCGGCGTACTCGCGGGCGATTCCGAAGTCGGCGACCTTGAGCTGCCCGCTGTTCGTGAACAGGACGTTCGCCGGCTTCACATCCCGGTGCAGCACGCCCTGCTCGTGGGCGTATCCGAGGGCCGCGGCCGTGGCGAGACCCGCCGCGCACACCTGTTCCGTGGACAGCCCGCGGGTGGCCCGCCCGCGCAGGGTGCCGCCACCGAGCAGCTCCATGACGATGAACGCGGAGCCGTTCTGCTGAATGTAGTCGTACACCTGCACCACGTGCGGATGCTCGACCCTGGCCAGGGTGAGGGCTTCCGCCTTGGCGTCACCGTCGCCATCGGCACCGTGCACGACTTTGACGGCCACCTCGCGATGGAGCCGGTTCTGGCCGGCGAAAACCACACCGAAAGCGCCGTGGCCGATCTCGTTGCCGATCTGGTAGCCGGGTAATGYGGCCATGATCAGATCACGGTTGTCGGTCACCATCTCGCCCCCCCAGGCACGGAACGCCGTGACTCTGGAGCCCGCGGCGGTGCAGCAGTCCATCATCGCAGATCGGGTGATGTCGGGTGCGTTCTGATGCGTCCTGGTGTGCCTGTTGGCATGGCGGTGATCGTGTGGCGCTGAAACGAATCGGATCATTGTGCTGTTCTCGCATTAGGGGTGGGGTGGATGGATCTGTTCATCGCTGGCGCCACCCTCGCCACCCGCCAGGCCTCGCCGTCCTCGCTGGAGTGATCTCCTTCAGGGCGGGAGCATCGTCGGCGAGCCTGCCGCCGAGCTTCCGGCTGTGACTCGTCGTCGACCGGAATCGCTCACGCGGCCCTCGGGGTCAAGTCCGTCCTTGCCGCAAAGGTGGTGTCGATCAAGGCTGCGAGGATTTTGGTTGTTTTGAAGCCTCTCGCGGAATCGTGACCTTCGGGTCGGCGTTGCCGACGGGCAGGAGGTGAGGATTTTGGCTGCTGGAACGACCGAAATCCTTACTTTTTGTGGATCGTCAAGATGGCTTTGTGCGACCTTCGTTCCTTTTGCTGTGAATTGGTGCCGCGATACCGTGGTGGCAGGGGAAGAATCCTCATCTCCTCGCCTCCGCCTTTCCTTCGGGTGTCCGTGGATGCTCCGATTTTTCGCCGGCCGGGTTGGCTGTCTTGTTGTCAGAGGGGCACCGGGCGGCGGCGCAGGTTTCTGAGCAGGTGTGCTGGCTGGCGGGTGCACCGACAATGAGGCGGCCGACCGCCGGCTCCGCGCTCGTCGCCGAATCCGTCGACGAGGCCCGAACCGGCGGGACGCGGAGAAATGCGGCGGATATGGCGGTGACCGCGGCGGCACCTGCCCGGATGCCTCGGTGGGGAGGACGGCTATGGCCCAGACCGGAGATGGCCCTGACCCAGGCCCTGACCCTGGGCCCGGTGGCGGTTCCGGCGGTGGGATGGTGCTGCTCACGCTGTGCGCCGGGCAGTTCCTGATGACTCTGGACAGCTCGGTCATGAACGTGTCGATCGCGACGGTCTCCGCGGATGTCGGCACCACGGTGAGCGGCATCCAGACCGCCATCACCTTCTACACGCTGGTCATGGCGGCATTCATGATCACAGGTGGTCGGATCGGCCGGATCTTCGGCCGCCGGCGGGTCTTCGCCGTGGGGTGCGCCATCTACGGCTGCGGGTCGCTGACGACCTCGCTCGCGGGGAACCTGCCCGTGCTCATCCTGGGCTGGTCCTTCTTCGAAGGGATCGGCGCAGCGCTGATCATGCCCGCGATCGTCGCACTGGTCGCGTCGAACTTCGCGGCGGCCGACCGGCCGCGCGCCTACGGCCTGGTCGCCTCGGCGGGCGCGATCGCGGTGGCGACCGGGCCGCTTGTGGGTGGCCTTTTCACCACCTATCTCTCCTGGCGTTGGGTGTTCGCCGGCGAGGTGCTGGTCGTGCTGGGCATCCTGTTCTTCGCCCGCCAGCTGACCGACACACCGGAGCAGGCCCCGCCGCCGAGCACGGCACGGCCAGCACCAGCCCTCTCCGAGCAGCGTGACGCGGCTGGCCGGGCTGACGCAGCTGACGGGTCTGGACGGGTCGGTGAGGCTGGCCGGGCTGGTGAGATGAACGGCCTCGACCCGGTGGGTACCGTGCTGTCCGCTCTCGGCCTGTGCCTGGCGGTGTACGGCATTCTGCGGGCGGGATCCTGGGGACTGTTCCGTCCCAAGGCCGGTGCTCCCGCCTGGCTCGGAATCTCACCGACGTTCTGGCTGCTGCTTGCCGGCCTGGTGGTGTTGCGCCTGTTCCTGTGGTGGGAGAACGCACGGATCGCGCGTGGGCGGGCATCCCTGTTCGACCCCGCGATGCTGCGCAGCCCCGTCCTGCGCGGCGGCCTGACATCCTTCTTCTTCCAGTACCTCCTGCAGGCCGGGCTTTTCTTTGTTGTGCCGTTGTTCCTGTCGGTGTCGCTGGGTCTGTCGGCGGTCGGGACCGGTGTCTGGCTGCTGCCGTTGTCCGTGACGTTGCTCGTCGCCGCGGTCGGCATCCCGAAGGCCTTTCCGCATGCCTCCCCACGCCGTACTGTCCGCGGCGGCTTTCTCTCGCTCCTCGTCGGGATCGTGATCCTGGTCGCCGCGCTCGACCTCGGCGCCGGGCCGCAGATCGTGGTCTGGCCGCTGCTGCTCGCCGGCCTGGGCATCGGCGCGCTCGCCTCCCAGCTGGRCAGCGTCACCGTTTCCTCCGTCGCGGACGAGCACAGCGCGGAGGTCGGCGGTGTGCAGAACACGGTGACGAACCTGGGTGCATCGATCGGGACCGCCGTGGCCGGAACGGTGCTCATCGCCAGCCTGACGACGTCCTTTCTCGCCGGAGTGCGGGAAAACCCGGCGGTTCCGCCGGACCTCGCCGCGCAGGCGAATGTGAAGCTGGCCCAGGGCGCTCCGTTTCTTTCCGACCGGGATCTGCGGGCAAAGCTCACCGCGGCCGGTGTGCCCGCGCCGACCGTCGACATCATCGTCGAGGAGAACGCCGATGCGCGCGTGACGGCGTTGCGGGCGTCGCTGGCGGTCCTCGTCTTCTTCGCGCTGCTCGCGACCGTTTTCACCGGCCGGATTCCGCTGCGCCAGCCCACCGGGACGTCGCCCGAAGCCCTCCCCGAACCCTTCCCCGGAGAAGCCCCGTCGCCCCGGGGCTGAGGCGCTTCCTGTCACTCGCCTCGGTCATGGTTCATGACACATGTCATGGCTGAACAGTGACGACGATGACTGGGGTGAGGCCGGCCCGGAGAGGACCCTCGACACCATGACGAGCGACCCTCCTGTGAGTGTCCGCCTGTCCGGGCTGCGCAAGATGTACGGGGCGGTCCGGGCTGTCGACGGCATCGACCTGGCCGTTGACGCCGGGGAGATCGTCGCGCTGCTCGGTCCGAACGGCGCCGGCAAGTCGACGACGATCGACATGCTGTTGGGCCTCACCCGGCCGGACGAGGGYGCGGTCACACTGTTCGGGCTCGGCCCACGCCAGGCCTGCGCCGCCGGGCGGGTCGGCGCGATGCTGCAGAACGGCGGGCTGCTGCCAGGGGTCTCCGTCGGGCGGATGCTGCGCGACGTCGCGTCGCTCTACCCGCGCGCGCTGTCGGTCGACGAGGTGCTCGACCGGGCCGGTGTCACCGACCTCGCCGGATCCCGCACCGACCGGCTTTCCGGCGGCGAGCGGCAACGGGTCCGGTTCGCCCTCGCCCTGCTGCCGGACCCGGACCTGATCGTGCTCGACGAGCCCACCGCGGCGATGGACGTCGAGAGCCGGCGCGCGTTCTGGGTGGCCATGCGGGCGTGGGCGGCTGGTGGGCGCACGGTTCTGTTCGCCACCCACTACCTGGAGGAGGCCGACGACTTCGCGGACCGCATCGTGCTGCTGCGCCGCGGCCGGGTGATCGCGGACGGGCCGACGTCCGAGGTGAAGGCACTCGTCGGTGGCCGGACGATCCGGGCCACGGTGCGCGGGCTGGACGCCTCCGCGCTCGACGAGCTGCGCGGGCTGCCCGGGGTCGCCCGGGCGGAGCGGCGCGGTGACGTGGTCAGCCTCGCCTGCCCGGACAGCGACCGGGCGCTGCGCGCGCTGCTCGCCGCCTGCCCGGACGCCTGCGACATCGAGATTGTCGGTGCCGGGTTGGAGGATGCCTTCATCGCTCTCACCAGCGACACCGCTCTCACCGGCGACACCGCTCTTACCAGCGACGCGACCCCTGCCTCTGCCCCCGCCCCCGCCTCCACTTCGGCCGCGAGGAGATAGATAAATGATCGAGAGCTGTCTTGCCGCCGGCGGTCGGGGCACCTACCTCCGGTACATCCGCTCCGAGATCATCCGGGCTATGCGCAACACCCGGCTGGTCGTGTTCAGCCTGGTCATGCCGATTCTCCTGTTCGCCGCGTTCAGCGCGAGCGACGACGGCGACACGCTCGGCGGGCTGGAGATCGCCCCGTACATCATGATCAGTATGGCCACGTTCGGCGCGATGAACGCGGTACTCGGCTCGGCCGGGCGCATCGCCGTCGAACGGTCGATCGGCTGGAACCGCCAGCTGCGGCTCACCGCCCTCACCGGCTCCCAGTACGTGTTCGGGAAGGTGGCGACCGGTTTCACCACGGCCGTGCTGCCGATCGTCGCCGTCTTCGCCTACGGCCGGGCGACCCGCGGAGTGGAACTGTCCGCGGGAACCTACCTCGGTGCCGGTGCGTCCATCCTGCTGAGCCTCCTCCCGCTGGGCGGGTTCGCCGTCTGGCTGGGTTATCTCGTGCGCCCGGAGAACCTGCAGGCCGTCGCGGGTGGGGTGTTCAGCCTGCTGGCGCTCGCCGGCGGCATCTGGGTGCCGATCGAGCAGTTCCCGGGCTGGCTCGCCGATATCGTGAAGGAGCTTCCGATGTACTGGTCGGCGCAGGCCGGCCGTGCGGTCCTGGAAGGCGGCTGGGTTGGCTGGCAGGGGCTAGGCACGCTCGCGATCTGGTCGGTCGTGCTCGCCGCCGTCGCCGGCCGCGCCTACGCCCGCGACCAGCTGCGTACCTGACGCGGGCGCGGCGGAGAGAGGCGAGTCCGGCGATGGCGAGTGCCCGCTGGCCAGCCGGCGACGGTGAACCCGCGGTGGCGGTGACCGGGGTACGCGGTGATCGCGACCTGCCCGGGGCGTTGGTGGCCTGGCTTCTGCGCCCCACGCTGACGGGGGAGCGGCGGGCCGACGAGGCCGGGATGAACGCGGCGCGCTGGCGGCGCAGCGCGGGTGTGTTCCTGATCTACCTCGCGTACGCGGTCGTCGACATGGCCCGCCTGAACGAAGGCCCCGCCACCATGGCGTACGGCTTCGTGATCCTGGCCGTGTTCATCTACCTCTACATCGGTCTGCTGCCGCAGGTGCTGTTCGGTGACCGGGAACGCCACCGCCTGACGGTGATGATCGGAATGACGGCCTGCGTCGTCTGCTACCTGCCGATCGCGGGCGGCGGTGGCCTGGTGATGACGATCTACCTGGCGATGACGTTCGTCCTGCTGCTGCGTCCGATCGTCTCGCTGCCGCTGGTGGCCGCGTGTGTGGTGATCGAGACCTGGCTGCCGGAGCAGGTCGGGTGGTGGCAGGCCGACGGTCCGCAGTGGTCACTGTCCGGCCCGGCGCTGCTGTCCGCGATCGCGATGTACGGGGTGCGGGCGGGGGCGCGCAACCAGGCCGAGCTCACCCGGGCCCGCCTGGAGATCGAGCGGTTGGCCAAGGAGCAGGAGCGGCTGCGGATCGCCCGCGACCTGCATGACCTGCTCGGCCACGCGCTCACGACGATCACGGTGAAGGCCGAGCTCGCCTCGAAGCTTGCCCGCCGCGACCCGCAGCGGGCCGCCGCCGAGATGGCCGAGGTCGCGGCACTGGGCCGCCAGGGCCTCGCCGACGTGCGGGCCACCGTGGCTGGCTACCGGGAGGTGAACCTGGTCACCGAGCTGGCCTCCGCCCGGCAGGTGCTGGCCGCGGCCGGCATCTCGGCGGAGCTGCCCGCCACCACCGAAGCCGTCCCCGGCGAGCTGCGCGAGCTGTTCGGCTGGGTGCTTCGGGAGGGAGTGACGAACGCGGTGCGCCACAGCGGCGCCCAGCATGTCCGCGTGCGTGTGGACGGGCACAGCATCGAGATCTCCGACGACGGGTCCGGGCCGCCGTCGGCGCCGGCCTCGTCGCGTCCGGGCTCGGGCCTGGGCGGGCTTCGGGAGCGCGTCGCCGCCGTCGGTGGCCAGCTGGAGGCCGGCCCCGCCGAGTCCGCCGCGGCCACGTCGGGCCTCGCGGCGGCTGGCATGCGGCCCGTGAGAAGGGGCTTCGTGCTGCGCGCGGTCATCCCGTCCGCGGTGGAACCGCTCGCCGAGGCGGTCCCGACGACTGCTTTCCCGGCGGGCCCTTTGCCGAACACCGCTGCCCCGGTGGCTGCCGGCTCGGGCGCCGGCGTCGTAGGCTCCGCCGTCTCGAACGCTGCTGGCTCGGGCACTGCCGACTCGGGCACTGCCGGCTCGGGCACTGCCGACTCGGGCACTGACCTTCCGGGCCGGGCGGGTACGGCGCGGGCCGAAGAAGGGGCCCGGTGAGGTGATCAAGGTTCTGCTGGCGGATGACCAGCACCTCGTCCGCGGTGCGCTGGCCGCCCTGATCTCACTGGAGGACGATCTCGAGGTCGTCGGCCAGGTCGGGCGCGGTGACGAGGTGGTCTCCGCCGTGACCCGGCTGCATCCGGACGTGGTCCTGATGGACGTCGAGATGCCGGGCATCGACGGCCTCGCCGCCGCCCGGGCCGTGCGGGCCACCGCCCCCGACACCCAGGTGCTGGTGGTGACGACCTTCGGTCGCACCGGCTACCTGCGCCGCGCGATGGAAGCAGGTGCCCTCGGGTTCGTCGTCAAGGACGCCCCCGCCGAGGCCCTCGCGGAGGCGATCCGTCGGGTTGCCCGCGGCGAACGGGTGGTGGACCCGACCCTGGCCGCGGCCACGCTGGCCGGCGGAGCCAGCCCGCTCACCGGCCGCGAACGTGACGTGCTCGTCGCCGCACGTGACGGCGCGACCGTCGCCGACATCGCCCAGCGTCTCTTCCTGTCCGAGGGCACTGTCCGCAACTACCTGTCGGCGGTGATCGCCAAGACCGGAACCCGTAACCGGATGGAGGCCCTGCGCGTCGCCGAGGACTCCGGCTGGCTCTAGCCGAGCAGACCCCGGGCGGTGCCGGCACGGGATCAGCCAGCTCGGTTGACCGGAGTGCCTGCTCGCCTGGAGCGGCGCGGTTCGTGGCTTCAGCGCAGGTCGCTGCGCGGTGCGTGCGGTGCGTGCGGTGCGGGTGGTGCGTGTGATGCGGGTGGTGAGGCTCGCAGGAAGGCGAGTGGAAGGAAGAGATCGTCGACGATCTCGACGATCAGGTCGTCGGGGGCGGGCGAGTGCCGCAGCGACAGCTCGGCGTGCAGCAGGTCGACGGGAAGGCGCGCAAGGCGCGCAGGGAGCGCGTCGAGGTCGATCTCTCCGCGGCCGGCGGCGCGGTCGAGGACGATTCCCGTCTGGTCGGCGCCGTCCGCGTGAGCCTGGCGACGCAGGTGGACGGCCAGGTCGCCGCCGATGTCGGGGACGGCCTGGGCGGCGTGGGCKCGCTGGTTCATCGCGGTCAGGACGGCGATGACGTCGCCGCGCAGGCTCCCGGTGTCGGGCGGTGGGCCGGTCAGGTCGACGACGCGCCGGCTGATGGCGGCGGCGAGCAGGTCGGTTCGGGTGGGCCAGCGGCGGTACAGCACGGCCTTGCTGGTTCCCGCACGGGCCGCGACCGCGGCGACGGTGAGCTCGGCGGAGCCGACCGCGGCGAGCTCCTCCCAGGCCGCGTCCAGGATCGCCTGCTCGAGGGTGTCTCCCCGGCGCCGTGTCCGGGGCGCCGTCTGCCGGTCACGGGTCTCCGCCAGTGGGGTGTCCCTGTCGAGCGGCATGCCAACAAGATACTTGAGTTCCCTAATGCGGCCGGCTACGCTGCCCAATAAGAAACCTGAGTATCTTATCTGGCGTAGGTTGGGGTGGATCGTGCGAGACGGAACCCAGACAGGGCTGCTGGACGTACCAGGAGCCACGCTGCACTACAAGATCCGCGGCGACGGCCCCGCGCTGCTGGTGCTGCCGGGCGGTGACGGCGACGCCGACGCCACCGACGCGCTCGCCGCCGGGCTGACCGGCCGGTACGCGGTGATCAGCTATGACCGGCGCGGCCAGGTACGCAGCCCGCTCCAGGACGCGGACGCCACTGTCGACGTGGCGACGCATGGTGACGACGCCGCCCGGGTGCTCGCGGCGGTCGCCGGCGGCCCGGCGCTGGTGCTCGGAGTCAGCCTCGGCGCCCTGATCGGGCTGGATCTGATCTGCCGTCACCCCCACCAGGTGCGGCGGCTCGTCGCACACGAGCCGCCGGCGACCGAACTGCTCCCCGAGCCGGAACGTCAGCAGGCCGTCCATGCCCAGCAGGAGATCGAACGGCTATACCGCGAGGAGGGGCTCGCCGCGGCCATGCGGCGGCTCCCCGCGCTCGGCGGGGTCGACGTCACCGACCGGGAGCCGGACGTCGCGGTGCCGCGGCCCAGACCGGAGCGGATCGCCAACCTCGCGTTCTTCCTGTCCCACGACGCTCCCGCCGTGCGGCTTCACCGGCTGGCCTGGCCCGGTCTGCGGGCCGCGGCTGGCCGGATCGTGCCCGCGGCCGGTGCCACCTCCACCGGCTTCCCCCGCCAGTGCGCCCGCGCCCTGGCCGAGGAACTGGGCCGGCCGCTGGCCGAGTTCCCCGGCGGGCATTCCGGCTTCGTGCTGCGACCGACCGCGTTCGCGGCCCGCCTGCACGACGTCCTCGACCAGGCGACCGGACCCGCGCGGGATCCCGCCGCAGCGGATCCGGCCGGCCCTCGCCCACGCTCTGACGGACGGCAGCCGTCTCGCCCGGTGGCCCAGCCGTGACCGGCGCGCTGACCGTCTCGTTCACGCGCCGCCGCGGACGCGCGGACCAGGTGCACGTCACCCGCGGCGACACGACCACGACCGGCTGGGAGTTCCCCAGCTATGGCGACGCCCTGCCCCACGACCTCGTCCACCTCGTCGTGGAGGAGGGCCTCGACCTGACCGACGGCTTCTGGGGCCTGATCGACCAGGGGGCCTACGTGGTCATGGTCGGTGACCAGGCCGTGCTGACCCGCGACGGGGTGCCCCTCGCCCAGCGGCCCGACACCGGCTTCGCCGGCCTGCGGCGGGCCGAGGAAGCCGTCGCCATCCTCGGCCCGCAGCCGCACCTGGAACAGTCCGGCGAGATCATTCTTGCCTGGGTCGACCCGGGCTCCTTCGCCACCCCCGACCTGCCCGGTACCGCCCGACGCCTCGGCTTCCAGCTGCCGCAGAGCGCCACATCCGATCGCGTCGACACGATCCACACCCGCCTGCGGGACCTCGCGCGCCGATGGCGTGACGGTGAGGACGGCACGATCACCCTCACCTGGCACCGCGCGTCGA
The DNA here is from genome assembly GCF_001983215.1 of Frankia sp. CcI49. NCBI lineage: Bacteria > Bacillati > Actinomycetota > Actinomycetes > Frankiales > Frankiaceae > Frankia > Frankia sp. CcI49. The sequence goes on along the minus strand of NZ_MOWP01000035.1, from coordinate 158,214 downwards.
CGAGCGGCCGGTGAGCGGCCGGTGAGCGGCTGGTAAGCGGCCGGTGACGGCCGAATAGGAGAGACTGGCCGTATGGCATCTGCTACTTCAGGTGGTGCGGCTGGTTCCGGAGACCTCTCCGATGACGTCGTTGCCGGTCAGGCGGCCTACAACCGGTGGGTTCTGGCCGCCTACGACATCGGGGTGCTCGGAATTTCCAACAGCTTTGTCTGGCGTTGCCCGACGAAGCGGCTGCGCCGCCTGTACGACGACCACGTCAGCGCCCGGCACCTGGATATCGGTGTCGGCACCGGCTATTACCTCGACAAGGCACGGTGGCCCACACCGAACCCCGCCGTGACCCTGGTGGATCTCAACGAGAACTCCCTGCGGACGGCTTCGGCCAGGATCGGCAGGCTCGCGCCGCTGACCGCCGTCCGCAATGCGCTCGAGCCGGTGGGCACCCTGCCGGGCGCCCCGTTCGACTCGGTCGGCGTGAACTACCTTCTGCACTGCATGCCCGGCTCGCTCGACGTCAAGGCGGAAAAGCTGCTGGCGGCGATCCGGCCGACCATGGGGCCGGGTGCGGTGTTGTTCGGATCGACGATCCTCGCCGACGCCGCCAAGCTGTCCGCGCCGGCGCGGAAACTGCTCGGCTTCTACAACCAGAAGGGGATCTTTCACAACACCGAAGACCAGGTGGGAGCCCTGGACCGGGCGTTGGAGGCCGTGTTCGCCACCCACCGGGTGGAGATCATCGGCGGGGTGGCGACGTTCGTCGCGTCCGAACCGCGTCGACTCGACGTGTCCTGATCGGCGCGGTCCGGCCTCCGTTCCGTTCCGCCGGCCCCCGCCTCAACCCCCGCGATCGGTGAGTTTCCAGGTCACCGGATTCTCGGGGGTGGTTCGGCCAGGATGAGGATGCCGCCGACCAGAAGGAGCCACCCGCGATGCCCAGCGAGCACGACGTTCAGCAGATCGAAGAGGCCAACGCCTCCGGGCGCACGCCGGTCGTGTTCGTCCACGGGCTTTGGCTGCTGCCCAGCAGCTGGGAGCGGTGGGCGGAGGTGTTCACCGAAGCCGGCTTCGCGCCCGTCCTGGCCGGCTGGCCCGACGATCCGGAGACCGTCGCCGAGGCGAACGCCCATCCCGAGGTGTTCGCCGGCAAGACCGTCGGCCAGGTCGCGGACCACTTCGCCGACATCATCGGCCGCCTGGACAAGAAGCCGGTCGTGATCGGGCACTCCTTCGGCGGGCTGTTCGCGCAGATCCTGGCCGGCCGAGGGCTGTCTGCAGCCACCGTCGCGGTCGACCCGGCACCGTTCCAGGGTGTCCTGCCGCTGCCGATCTCCACGTTGCGCTCCTCGGCCCCGGTGCTCGGGAACCCGGCCAACGTCCACCGCGCCGTGCCGCTCACCTATGACCAGTTCCGCTACGCCTTCGCGAACGCCGTCAGCGAGGACGAGGCCCAGCAGCTCTACGACACCTTCGCCGTTCCGGCACCCGGCAAGCCGCTCTTCCAGGCCGCCGTCGCCAACTTCAACCCGTGGTCCGAGGTCAAGGTCGACACGGAGAACCCCGAGCGTGGGCCGCTGCTGCTCATCTCGGGCGAGAAGGACCACACGGTGCCCTGGGCGATCACCAACGCCGCCTTCAAGAAGCAGGAACACAACAAGGACGCCGTCACCGAGATCACCGAGATCCCGAACCGCGGCCACTCCCTCACCATCGACGCCGGCTGGCGCGAGGTCTGTGACACCGCCCTGGGCTTCGTCCGGCGTTTCATCTGACCGACGGCTCGGGCGCGTCCTGCCGCAGGACGGCGGCCGTTTCGTGTGCGGGGGCCGGCCGGCGCTGACCGCGGCCGGCCGGTCCGCCGCTCTGCCGGTCCGCCGGCCTGCCCTGGACGGGCGGACATGTGGTTGAGCCGTTCGGCTATGGTCCGTCCCGGCACCGCGGACTTGACTGAACGTCGTGACCATTCACACGCAGAGCAACCCCGCCAAGCCCGTCCTCGTGACCGTCGCCTCGGGGAAGACCGGCCGCCGGGTCGCCGCGCGGCTGACCGCCGCCGGCGAGCCGGTGCGTGCGGTCTCCCGCAGCACGCCGATCCGGTTCGACTGGGAGGACCAGAGCACCTGGCACCCCGCGCTGCAGGGGGCCCGCGCGGCCTACCTCTGCTTCGTCCCCGACCTGGGGTTCCGCGGCGCCGCCGAGACCGTCGGCGCGTTCGCCAGGCTCGCGGTGAACCTTGGAGTGAACCGGCTGGTCCTGCTCTCGGGGCGCGGGGAGGAAGGTGCGCTGGCCGGTGAGCAGGCCGTGCGGGCGTCCGGAGCCGAGGTGACCGTCATCCGGGCGTCCTGGTTCAACCAGAACTTCCACGAGGACTTCCTGCTGGACTCGGTGCGGGCCGGTGAGATCGCGCTGCCGGCGGGCGACGCCGCGGAGCCCTTCGTCGACGCCGACGACATCGCCGAGGTGGCCGTCGCCGCGCTGACCGGCGACGGCCACGCCGGCGAGGTGTACGAGGTGACCGGGCCGCGGCTGCTCACCTTCCACGATGTCGCCAAGGAGCTCGGCCAGGCGCTGGGCCGGGAGATCCGGTACGTGCCGCAGACCAGCGAGCAGTACGCCGCGGTGCTGACGGAGTACGGCCTGCCGCTCGACCTGCTCGAACTGTTCGCCAGGATCCTCGACGGACGCAACGCGAGCCTGACCGACGGCGTGCGCCGCGTGCTGGGCCGGGAGCCCCGGGACTTCGCTGACTACGCCCGGAACACGGCGGCGTCCGGAGCCTGGGACCGGTCGCTCTGAGGGGGGAACGCCGATGTCCGTCGCACCCGGCCATTCCTTTCCGCCTCCTTCTCCGGCGCCGCTGTCGCCCGCTCCGGTGCCGCCCGGGATATCAGGGCGCGGCCGCACGGCCGGCGCCGCGCTCGGGGTGTCCGCCGTTCTGACGGGGCTGATGGCCGGCCTGTTCTGGGGCTTCGACATCTCGGTGATGCCGGGGCTCGCGGCCTCGGACGACCACACCTTCGTGACGGCGATGCAGAACATCAACACGGCCATCGAGAACCCCGCCTTCGGCCTGGTCCTCGCCGGGGCGTTGCTGGCCCCCGCCGCCGCGGCGGTGCTGCAGTTCCGGCTCCGCCGGCGTGCGGTCGTGACGTGGACCGTGGCGGCACTCGCCTGCTACTGCCTGACGCTGCTGCTGACCATGGCCGTCGAGGTGCCGCTGAACGAGGAGCTTGCCGCCGCCGGCGATCCGGGCACCATCAGGGATCTCGCCGCCGTGCGGGGCGACTTCGAGAGCACCTGGGTCGCCGTCAACATCCTGCGCACGCTGACCTGCACCGCGGCCCTGGCCTTCCTCACCCGGGCCCTGGTGCTGCACGGCCGGGGCGGGCCGTCGCCGCCGGACTGACCCACCTGGCGCCGGCCGGTGCGAGCCGGATCGGGTTTGTGCCCCTGACCTGGTCAGACGTGGTCAGGCCGCGGTGAGCAGGGCGGCGCAGAGGCAGCCGAACGCGAACACACAGGCAAGGGTCCGGAGGTGGTGCCAGCGGACCCAGGAGCGTTCGAAGCCCGCGCGGAGATCTTGGACGTCCTCGTCCTCGGCCGGCCCCGTCCGATCGAGCCTGTTGTTCAGCGGGATGTTGGCCCGGAAGGTGATGGCCAGGGTGACCAGATAGCCGGCGAAGCCGGCCGCGACCCACGGAAGAACGTCGTCGTGGCCGGCATACCGCCAGGTCGCGACGCCGGTACTGGCCAGGGCGCCGAGGAGGACCAGGGCAAAGACGCCGTTCTGGATGGCGGCGTTGACAGCCCGCATGACGTCGACGAATGCCCGGTCATCAACCCGGGCCAGCGCGGGCATCACCGCCGTCGAGAATCCGAGAAAGATCCCGGACATCAATCCGGTGGTCACCACGGCCGCAATCAGTGCCGCTTCGGACATTTTTCCCCCTGCCAGGGCGGCGCCGCGCCCTGTTCTCTCGTCCGCCGGTCATCTGTTTGCCCGGTCTGCCGGCCTGCCGGTCTGCCCGCGATTCTGTTCGCCGTCCCTTTCCGTCCACGCTATTGATCTCGGTCCCCGTGGAGCAATGCGTGGACGGCTCGAATTCATACGAAAGCATCTACGATCGCAGGTGTGGACGCACTCGCCGAGCTGCTGGACCAGCCCAGGGCCCGCGGGGCGTTCGTGCTCCGGTCGATCCTGAGCCCGCCGTGGTCGCTGCGGATCGAGGACCGGGCGCCGTTGACCCTGGTTGCACTGATCCGTGGCCACGCCTGGCTCCTGCCCGACGACGGTGCGCCGGTGCGGCTGGAGCCGGGTGACGCGGCGGTCCTGCGCGGCCCCGACTGCTACACGATGGCCGACGAGCCGGGGCGGGACGTGCGGGTCGTCATCCATCCCGGCCAGCGCTGCAGCACACCGCAGGGCGACGACCTGGCCGACGCGATGCGGCTGGGCGTGCGGACCTGGGGCGAGGCCGGCCCGAACGCGACGGTCATGCTCAGCGGGACATACCAGCTGGACGGTGATGTGCACCGCCGCCTGCTCAGGCTGCTGCCACCGGTGCTGACCCGCACCACCACACCCGCCGACGCACCCTTCGTCGAACTGCTCGGGCGGGAGGTCGCCCGGGATGAGCCGGGGCAGGAGCTCATCCTCGACCGGCTGCTCGACCTGTTGCTGGTGAGCGTGTTGCGCCACTGGCTTTCCAGCGCCGACGCGCCGGACGTCGGCTGGTACCGGGCCCAGCATGATCCGGTGGTCGGGCCGGCGATCCGCCTGCTGCACGCCGAACCGGCGTTTCCGTGGACGGTCGCCGCCCTGGCCGCCAGGGTCGGGGTGTCGCGGGCGGCACTGGCCCGCAGGTTCAACGCGCTGGTCGGCGAGGGGCCGATGACCTATCTGACGAACTGGCGGCTCGACGTGGCCGCCGACCTGTTGCGCACGACCGATGCGACGGTGGCCGCGGTGGCCCGGCAGGTCGGGTACGGCAGTGCGTTCGCGCTGAGCGCCGCGTTCAAGCGGGTTCGCGGGGTCAGCCCCCAGGAACACCGGCGGGCGGACCGTCCGGCGCAATCCCCGGGCGTGGGCGTGGGCGTGGGCGTGGACGTGCCGGGTGCGGATTCGCTGGTGGTCTGAGGTCTCCCGGCCGGGTGTGCGGGGGTCGCCCGGGCGGTGCGGGCGTTCGCCGCAACCGGGCGTTCGCCACAACCGGGCGTTACCCGGGCGGAGGCGGGCATACCGGGGCGTGGCCTGGAAAAGCCCGCATCGCAAGGAGTATTGCCTGTGATCCATGGATCCGCGCCTGCGTTCGCCGACCTCGACACTCTGGACTCCGGCCTGGCCGTGCTGGTGATCATGGTTGGGGCTGGCGTCGTCGGCTACCTGGCAGCCCTGCTACTGCACCAGGGCCTGCGCCGGATCGGCCGGCACTCGCAGATCGTCCACGACCTCGCCGAACGCGGACGCCGGCCCACCCGCTTCGCGTTCGTCCTCATCGCCCTGCTCACGGCCGCGAACGCGGCGGCGGAGCAGCCGTGGACGCCGCCGACGGTGCGTGTGCTCGGCCTCGCCCTGATCGCCGCCGTGGCCTGGATCATCGGCGTGCTCGCCTTCGTCGTCGAGGATCTGGCGCTGGCCCGCTACCGGATGGACATCGCCGACAACCGCCATGCCCGCCGGATCCGGACCCAGGTGACCCTGCTGCGGCGGATCACCGTGCTGGTCATCGCGGTCATCGCGACCGCGTCGATGTTGATGACGTTCCCCAGCGTCCGCGTCGCCGGGGCGAGCATCGTGGCCTCCGCCGGCGTCGTCGGCATCATCGCCGGCCTGGCGGCGCAGACCTCGCTCGCGAACGTCTTCGCCGGCCTGCAGCTCGCGTTCACCGACGCGATCCGGGTCGACGACGTGGTCGTCGTCGAGGACGAGTGGGGGCGCATCGAGGAGATCACGCTCACCTATGTGGTCGTGCACATCTGGGATGACCGCCGGATGATTCTCCCGTCGACCTATTTCACGACGAACCCGTTCCAGAACTGGACCCGCAAGGAATCCGCCGTCCTCGGCGCGGTCGAGTTCGATCTGGACTGGTCGGTGCCCGTCACCGACATGCGGGCCGAGATGCACCGCATCGTGGAGAACACCGAGCTGTGGGACGGTCGGGTCAGCGTCCTGCAGGTCACCGACGCGGTCGGCGACCAGGTGCGGATCCGGGTTCTGGTCAGCGGAAAGGACGGGCCGACGACCTTCGACCTGCGCTGCCACGTTCGCGAGGCGCTGGTGGGCTGGCTGCGCCGCAACCATGTGCCGGCACTGCCGCGCACCAGGGTCGAGATCGACCGCACCCCGTCCCCGGACCGGGTGAAGCTGGAGAAGGAGCAGCCCGAGCTGCTCGCCGACGCCCGCCTGTTCACCGGCAGCGCCGAGGCCGAGGAACGTTCGCGCGCCTTCAGCGAAACCGGCGAGCATCCCGTCGACGCCTCCACCGCCCCGGTCACCTCGGATTCGGGGCCCGGCGAGGGCCGCCGAGCCGCGGACCCGGTGTCGGCAGGCATGACGGAGCGCTGAACCCGAGGCCGGTGGTTCTGCGCCTCAGTCCGTGCTTCAGTCCGTGGCTTTGGGGTGGCCTGTTCCGGCGTGGATCACCCAGACCGTGCGGCTCGCGTCGTCGACGAGATACCAGATTCGTCCGCCGGTGGTCACCTCGTACTGCCAGCGTTCGAGCGGCTGGCCCTTGAAGACCGCGGTGCCGAGGGATCCTTTCAGGCGGTGCTGGCGGTCCGGCGCGTCCCGGGAGCGCGGCCTGGACCTGATGGCGTCGAAGGCCCGGCGCAGGTTGTTCGGCGCCTGCCCGGCGAGCTGCTCCCAGCCCTCGGCGGCATTGTTGGATGCGAAACGGATGTCGTACTCACCCCCGCTGGGCGGTGGGGCGGCGCGCTCTCCTCGCTTCGGGCTCATCCAGCCTTTTTCAGCAACGCTTCGGCGTTTCCCGGTGTCAGCCCCCACGTGCTCCGGAGGCGCCGGTCGAACCGGTCGGGCCGGACGCACCGGACGCACCGGATGTACCGGACGGGCGTGGGGCGGGCCCGAGGTCGCCGTCGGGCTCGCGGGTCAACATCGTATACAGGTCCGGGTCGGCGTGGATCTCGGCGCTGTGCCGCCACTGACCCAGTAGGGCGGCGATGGGAGCCAGCGTGTTCAGCGCCATCGCGCCGCGTGCTGTCTCGATCAGCTCGGTGAAGAAGGTGTCGACGTCCTCGGGCGGCAGGAAGATCGTCCAGGGCAGCGCGTCGGGCAGCGCCTGCCGCAGCGCGGCGGTGTTCCCGGTGCGGATCAGGCCGGCGAGCATGCTGGTCGCGAAGTCCACCACGACGGAGTCCCGCTCCATCTGGTCGACGCGCATCAGGGCGAGATCCGTCGCGCCGCGGCGGCGCAACCGCAGGGCCCGCACCTCGTCCAGCCGCTTGGCGGTCGCCGCCGGGTGGTGGAGCAGCTCGCTGAACGGGACTTCCTCGTAGGCCACGCTCACGACATCCACACTAGCTTGGATGTCGTCGGTGCTCCATGGCGCCCACGGCCCGTTGGTGGCTCCGCCGTCACGCGTCCGAACATGCCGCCGTGGGTTCGGCGAACGGCTCGGCCGGCAGAGTGGGCTCATCGCCGCCCGAGTCGCCGCCCGAGTCGCCGCCGTGGTGCCGATCCCCGGCGCCGCGGCGGTGCCGACCCGCGGCGCAGCACGGGCCAGATCGTCGCCGCGACGGCGGCGGTGAGCAGCAGGAGGGCGGCGAGGTCGAGTGCCCAGGTACCGGCGTCGGACGTCCACAGCGCGTCGATATCAGGGTCGGACGGGGTCTGCCGGTAGCCGGTCGTCGCCGCGAGCATCGCGAAGCCCCACCGGGCCGGCATGAGATAGGCGAGCTGTTCCAGCGGCGGCCGATGGTCCAACGGGATGATCAGTCCGCACAGCAGCAGCTGCAGCAGCAGCACGACCACCAGGATCGGCATGCCCCGGTCGGCGTTACCGATCATCGCGGAGACCAGCAGGCCCTGCGCCATCGCCGCCAGCGCGACCGCGACCATGGCGATGACGACCTCGGTCAGGCCACCGCCGAGTGCCGGTGGGGCGTCCGGCAGCGGCTTGCCGGCCAGGCCGGCCACGGCGAGGATCACCGCCTGCAGGCCGCTGATCGCGCCGAGCACGGCCAGTTTCGACCAGAGATAGGCACCGCGGGAGAGCCCGATCGCCTGTTCCCGGTTGAAGACCGACCGTTCCTTGACCAGCTCGCGGAACGCGCCGGCGAACCCGGTGAACGCGCAGCCGAGGATGAGCACGAGCATCAGCGGCGAGATGTCGCTTTCACGGTCGGCGCCGGTCTGCCGATGGTGCCAGGACAGCCCGTGCCCGCCCGGCAGCAGCTGGGCGAACAGGCTCAGGACCAACGGCAGTGCCAGCAGGAACACCGCGTAGGCCCGATCGGCCGCGATCACCGCCAGATAGCGGCGAGCAAGCACGGCGAACTGGCGCACGGCCGGCTGCTGGCGCGGCGGCGCATCCGGCGCGACCCGGGCCGGGCTGGCCGGGCCGGCGGGGCCGCCTGGCTGCGGCGCCGCGGAAGGCGCCGTGCCGCGCGGTGCGCCGTACTTCGCGTACTGGGGCGAGGCCTGGAAACGGGCCGTCCAGTCGACGTCCCGCGAGCGGTCGAGCAGCAGGAACATGTCGGCGAAGTCCTGCTGACCGAAGTATTCGAGCGCCTCGTCGGGCGGGCCGAAATAGGCCAGCCGGCCGCCCGAGGCGAGCACCAGCAGCCGGTCGCACAGGTCGAGCTGCGCCGGCGAATGGGTGACGACGACCACCGTGCGGCCGTCGTCGGCCAGCGTGCGCAGGGTCTGCATGACGGACTTGTCCATGCCGGGATCCAGCCCGGACGTCGGCTCGTCGAGGAAGAGCAGCGACGGGCGGGTGAGCAGCTCCAGCGCCACGCTGGTGCGCTTGCGCTGCCCGCCGGAGAGCGTGCTGATCCGCTGCTCGGCATGGTCGGTCAGCCCCAGCTCGTCGATCACCTCGTCGACGCGCGCGCGGCGCTCCGCGGAACCTGTGTCCGCGGGGAACCGCAGTTCGGCCGCGTACCGCAGGGCCCGGCGGACGGTCAGCTGCGGGTGCAGGATGTCGTCCTGCGGGACGAGCCCGATGCGCTGGCGCAGCTCGTCATAGGAGGCGTAGAGATCACGGCCGGCGTAGCGGACCTCGCCGGAGTCGGCGGGCCGCTGCCCGGTCAGCGCACCGAGCAGTGTCGACTTTCCGGCGCCGCTCGGCCCGACCACCGCCAGCAGGCTGCGCTGCGGCAGCGCGAAACCGACATCGTCGAGCAGCCGCCGCCCGGAGCGGGTGACGGTCAGCCCGTCAGCCTCGAACGAGATGTCGCCTTCGTCGACGTACTCGACAAGCGTGCCGTTCTGCAGGTGCAGCAGGGCGTGGCCGATGCCGACGATGTCCCCGGCGGCGAGCGGGGCCTGCTGCCCGATCCGGCGACCGTTGACGAAGGTCCCGTTCCAGCTGCCGAGGTCGACGATCTTCCATTCGGTGCCGGTTCGGCGCAGTTCCGCATGCCGGCGTGACACCAGCGGGTCGCCGAGCACCACGTCGCATTCGGGCGCGCGGCCGATGACGACGGAAGCGGTGGTCATCGGATGCAGCGCCGTGGCTCGGTGCTCCCACCACTGCCCTCCAGCCACCGAACCGGCGGACGGACTCCCGGACGACCGGCCGCCGCCAGGTCGGGAGCTCGGGGTGGGGCGGGCGGCACCCGGCCCGATGGTCGTCGTCGCCTGGCCGCCGCCTGCCTGGCTGCTGCCCGGTCGAGCGGCTGGCGTCTGCTGGCCGCCGCCTGGCAGAGCGGTGACGGTGGGCTGGCCGGCACCGAGCCGGGCGGTGGGCGGGGGCTGGGCCGCTCGGTAGCGCCCGGCTCCGAACRCCGCGGCGGCGGCGGATCCGGGCGGCGGCCCGGGAACGCCGGGCGCCGCGGTGGGCGAAGCCGAAGCCTGCGCGGATTCCGGTGGCGCTGCGGACGGCGGTGGGGTTGTGGATGGCGGTGGCGCTGCGGACGGCGGTGGGGTTGTGGACGGCGGTGGCGCCGCGATGGGCGGTGGGGTTGTGGGCGGCGGTGCCGGTGCTTGCACGGGGGTGGGCGGGGCGCTCGCCGCCTGCCACCACTTGCCGGCGGGCGCGGGGGATGACGCCGGTGCCGGCGGTGATGGTTGTGCCGCTGCCGCCGGCGCCGCTGGCTGGGACGGCGGCCGCATCGGTTGTGTTGACGGCTGGGCCGCCTGCTGTGGCTGCTGTGACGGTGGCTGCTGTGACGGTGCTTGCTGTGGTGGTGGCTGCTGTGGCTGCGGCGGGCTGGGCTGCGATACGGGCGATGCCGCCGCGGGAGCGCCGGGGGTCTGCGCCCACCACTTGGCCCGCGGCGCGGGGCTGGCAGGCGGCGGGTTCGAAGCCGCTGGCGCCGCCGGGGTWCCGGCCGCGCTCGGGGTACCTGATCTGCTGGGGGCGTTTGGACTGCTCGGAGCGCTTGGACTGCTTGGACTGCTCGGGGTGCTCGGGGCGGCGCCGATGATGGCGGCCTGGGCCGCCGCCGCGAAGGCAGCAGTGGACGGATACCGCTCCGCAGGATCCTTCGCCATGCCGCGCGCGATGACGGCGTCGAGTGCCGCCGGAGCGTCCGGCCGCACCGCGGACAGGATCGGCGGCGGATCCTCCAGATGTGCTCGTACCACCGCCAGCCGTTCGGCGGAGGCGAACGGCCGGCGCCTGGTGAGGCACTGGAACAGCAGGCAGGCCAGGGAGTAGACGTCCACCCGGTGGTCGACGGGCCCGGTGCCGAAGCGCTCGGGTGCCATGTAGTCGATCGAGCCGATCGCGGCCCCGACCGTCGTGAGGTCGGTGCCGTGGACCGAACGGGCGATGCCGAAGTCGACGAGGTAGACGAAGTCGGTCGGCCGCCCCCGGCCCGCGCAGAGCACATTGGACGGCTTCACGTCGCGGTGGATCAGGCCGTCGGCGTGTGCGGCGTCCAGCGCGGCGGCGATCTGCTCGATGACGTTGCCGGCCGTCCGCAGGTCGAGCGGACCGGCCCGCAGCACCGTGCCCAGGTCGGCGCCCTCGACGAGACGCATGTCGATGTACAGCTGGCCGTCGATCTCGCCGTAACGGTGGATCGGGATCACATGCGGCTCACGCAGCTGGGCCACCGTCGCGGATTCCCGGCGAAACCGCTCGATGTAGTGCGGATCTTCGGCCAGGCTGGGGAGCAGGAGCTTGAGTGCCACCAGACGTTGCTGGGCGGTGTCGTACGCCCGGTAGACCTCGCCCATACCGCCGCGGCCCAGTCGGGCCTCGATGCGGTAGGGGCCGAACATCCGCTCTGTCATACCGCCTTCTCCGGTGGTCGCCGTGCGAGGTCTCGCCCGTGCTCGGACGTCGCTATCGCGGGTTCCCGGGCTGCTTACGGCGGCGTCGCCGCCACCGTGCCCAGAGGACGCCGACGAGGACCGCCGGCAGGAGAGCAATCAGTGCGCTGACGTTCGCGATCGCCGGCCGCGCGTCCTCACCCTGGACGATCGCGAGGGTGATCGCGATGGTGGCGGCCAGCCAGGTAAGCACGGCCACGGCAACGGCGCTCAGGTTGCGCCGCACCCGCCCGCGGCCAGCCGCCGCTGCCGGCGCCGGGTTTGTCGGCATCGGGTGCGCGGGCGTCGGCCGCACCGGTGTGGAAGGAGCTGGTGCCGAGCCCCGGCCCGGTCCGGCCGCGGCCGCTCCCTCGGAGCCGGATGACTGCTGCCACCAGGCGGTTGCCTCCGCCGGCCGGGTACCTGTCTGCGTACCCCGGCGGCGGCGCTGCCCCGTCGATGTCCTCGCCGGTCCGGACGGCTTGGCAGCTGGTCCGGATGGCTTGGCACTCGGCCCGGTTGGTCTGGTAGCTGGCCCGGTTGGCTTGGTGGCTGACCTGGACGCGTTGGCGGCTGGCCTGGACGGTCTGGCGGTGGGCCTGGACGGTGTGGGCACCGGCCCGGCCGGCGGTGTCGCCGGGTCGGGTGTGGAGCTGGTCGCGGTCGCCGCGGGCTCGGCCGGCGCGGTGGGTACGACGCGGCTGCTGGTGCGCGTCCACCAGGGCACCGAGCCCGTGATCAGATCCTCGAGGTCGCCGGTTGCCGTCCAGCCTGCCGCGCAGCAGGATCGCAGCCTGGCCGCGAGCTGGTCGATCTGCGGGTCGCGCAGCTCGGCCAGCCAGGACCAGGCCTCGGTCTGGTGCGGCGGCTGGAAGTCGCGGCGGCCCAGGAGCAGGTTCTCGCCGTCGTTGAACCGCTCCCACTGGTCCGGTTCCTGGGCGAGCGCCAGCAGCGACAGGTAGATCACAAGACCGGGGAACGTGTCCATCCACGGCCCCCACGGCCGGTTCTCGGGCTGGTAGTTGCGGTGCCCGCCTTCCGTGGGCGGCGGCGAGCCCGTGAACGGGGCGATCCACGAGCTGTCGAAGTCGACGAGGCGCAGCCGCCCGGCGGTGTCGACGAGCACGTTGCCGTGCTGCAGGTCGCCGTGCGCGAACTGGGCGGCCTGGAGCCGGCGCAGCAGATCCCGCCACGAGTCGGCCAGCGTCCGCAGCGCCGCGCGGTCGTCGGCCTCGACGAGCTCCTCCACATGCCGGTCGAGGGTGTGGCCGTCCACCCAGTCCATCTGGACCATCGGCCAGCGGCGCCCGTTCACCAGGATCGCGTCGTCCACCCACCGGCAGGCGGCGACGTCCGGGCCGAGGCCGCGTTCGGTGAACCAGTCGTCGATCGCGGTGTAACGCTGCTGGGTGGACGCGTCCTCGCGGGTGAAGAACCGCAGCGCGTGCGTGGCGCCGCCGATCGTCGCGCGGAACACGACCGCGGTGCTGCCCGACGCCGGAACGGGAATGCCCAGCAGCGGATGGACGTCGAAACGGGCCCCGGTCAGCTCGGGATGGTCGAACACGAGGTCCGGCCGCTGAACCGCGCGGATGTAGTCCTCCGCCGACGGGTGGCGGACAGCCGGCTGGCGAGCGCTGGTCACAGGCACACCACCAGCGCGTCGGGCTCGGCCGCCACGAGCTGCACCCGCAGCAGGGTGACGTCGTCGTTGCGCATCCGTCCCGCGGCGCGTTGGTCGGCGACGATCGCGGCGAAGGTCGCGTCGTGGTCGATACCGGTGAGGTCGGCCCACAGCCCGTCCCGTTTCCGGCCGGTGCCCCGGCCGCCGGTGGCGTGCCTGCCGGTGCCGTGTGCGCCGGTGCTGTGCGTGCCGGTGCCGTGTGTGCCGCTGCCGTGTCGGCTGGTGCCGCCCGCGCCCGTCTCGGTCAGCAGCCAGTGGGCCAGTGCGTCCGTGGCGATGAACAGGACGTCGCCGACCCGGAGCTCGCCGTGGGCGAGGGCCAGGCCGCGCAGCATCGGGCCGAGCGCCTCCGGACGGGTACTGACCCCGTCGGGGGACAGGCCGAACCCGTCGACGTCGAGGTGAGGGAAGTGGGTCAGCAGCCGGCCGCCCCGGATGTGGAACAGCACCGTGTCACCGAGCGCCGCCGCCTCCCAGCGGGCCTGTGGTCCGTCCAGGCCGGTGAGACGGCAGCCGAGGAACGTCGCGAACGACCCCTCGCTGCGGAACTTGTGCTCCTCGATCACCGTCGCGAACCGGGCCGGTGACTCGGCCACCCACAGCTGTTGGACGTACTCGAACCAGGCCCGCAGGCCCTCGGAGGTGAGGTCCGGTCCGGCGCCGGCGACGAACGAGGTGACCAGGTGGTCCACCCAGYGGATCGCGTCGTAGGCCTCGGTGGCGCCGTCCGCGACCGCGTAGCGGGGCGCGACGCCGACCGCCGGATCGCCGTCGTGGCAGGCCGCGGCGTCCTCCCATTCCTGGGGTGTGCTCCCCAGCTTCTCCAGCGCGAAGCAGACCGAGCGGGCGACGATCATCGGTGCGCCCTCACCGGTCCCGCAGGTCGGCGACCCGGGTGCCGATCTCCAGGAACCACACGAGCGTCGCGAGGCCCGCGTTGAACACGAACCCGCGGGCACCGTCGGTGATCTCCATCCGGGCACCGCGGGCGTTCGCGACCATCGACGCCGGCAGCGTGCTCGAGATCGCGAACAGCTCGGGGCCCGGCTCGGGCAGCCCGGCCGCGGAGACCGGGAACAGCACCTCGGGCGCGAGCGCCGGCGACAGGAAGATGTTGAACAGCAGCGCGGGGCCGTCGTGGGTCTCGATCGAGGTGAGCCGGGAGGCCCAGTCAGTCAGGCCGACGCCGTCGAACGGGCTGTCGGTGACCATCCCGTCGGTGATGTTGATGATGATCGGCGGGAAGGAGTCGGGATGGCTCGCCGCCCACTCGAAGACGTGCTCGCCGGCGCTGGCGATCGCCTGGCACATCGGGGTGCGGTAGCCGTGGACGGGCTCGACCCAGACCGGCAGCCGTGAGCCCGCGACCRGGTCCACCGTCGCCACGGCGCCGGGCCCGGATGGCGGCGGCGTCGACTCGATCCGCAGCGGGTTCTCGAAGACGTGCGAGATCGGGACGATCGGCTGACCGTCCACCGGGCCGATCAGCGCGGGCTCGACGCCCTCACCGCCCGTCACCGGGCAGGCGCCGTAGCCGAAGACGCCGACGTCGAAGTAGTGCCGGGCCCGGCCGCCCACCTCCTTCGCCGACTTCACGCACAGATCGAGGAGGATCTTGTTCACCGCGCGGGCGGCGCCCTCGGCGAGGGTTCCCCCACTGGACTGCCACGGCTGTTTCATCGAGTCGGACCGGTCCAGCAGGAACACGATGCAACCCGGGTTGGCACGGGAGAAGGTCTGCTCGTACATGCTCGCTCTGTCCGTTCTCGTCAGCGCGGTCCGGGATTCATGGGTTTCCGTTCCGACGGCGGCTCGTCACGACGGTCACCGGCCAGGCGGTCCCGGGCTGCCAGGACCAGCTGTGCCCGTCGACCCGGCAGCGGAAGGCGAACCCGGTAGCGGCGTACCGGGCGTCGACACGGAACGCGCCGCAGCGCGGGCACTGGACGACCCTGGCCGCCTCGCGCAGCTCGGCGATCTCACGGGGAGCCGGTCGGACCGGTTCGGTACCCGGGGTGGTCCTGTTCCCGGCGGGTTCCCGGGCGCCGCTCGCGGGCCCGCCCGGTGGCGTTGCGGTCTGGGTCCACCACTGGCCGCTGCGGGTCGTCTCGGTACCGGGACGCTCGACCGGCAGCAGGACGGCCTGGGCCTGGGCCGGTGTCTGGGCCTGGGCCGGCGCCTCACGTTTCCCGCCGCCACGCGGTGGCGCCCACTGGTCGTCGGCTGTGGGCTGTTGCCGGTCGGTGGGATGGGATCGGTCCGCGGGATGCGGTCGATGTGCGCCCGCGCTCCCGGTGCGCCCGGGCGCCTGGTCGGGATGTGGCCGACGGGGCCCTTCGCCCAGCCGTGCATCCCGCGCCCCGGCCGGTCGTCGCGCCGACCCGGGCGGCAGGACCAGCAGCGCCGACGTCAGCACACCCACGGCGAAGGAGCCGGCCACCACCATGGCGGTGGTGGTTCCCGGGCGGTCGCGGAACAGCAGCCCCCAACCGGCCAGCGACGCGCCGCCGGCGGCGACCAGGAGCAGGACGAGGGAGTTCCGCGTCGCCTTCGCGGTCACCAGGCCACCACCTTTCCCATGGGGCCTGATGGGGCTGATGAGGCGGCCGGCGTCATGACGGCTCCACCGAGAACGTCACGTCGGCGACCGGATTGGTGATCGCCTGGCACTGCTCGCCGCCGGGTGCCGCGGCGCCGGCGAACCGCCAGCCGTCCACCAGCCTCAGGCAGACCCGCGCGTCAGGCGGCAGCTGCTTCGGGATGAACGACCCGGACTGATCGAGCGCGCCATCCTCCGAATAGCCGTCCTGTGCGTAGCGAATCGTGACGGAGCTGTCGGAGGGGACCTTGGTGCCACCCCCCGTGACCCGCGCGATCACCCGTGCCGGTTCGATCTTCAGCTCGATGGGTCGGGTGCCCGGGACCTGCTCCTGCCGGCACGCGGACGCGGGCTTCGTCCCGGCCAGCCGCACCGGGGCGTCTGCCGACATGACGCAGACCTCGCGTCTGCCGGCGGTGATCTCGGATGACCACTGTCCCTGGTCGTCGGCCCGTTCGTCGGCCAGTACGACCGCGCCTTCACGGATCTGCACGGCCAGGTGACTGAGCCGGAGCCCGGCGCGCGCCTCCGTCACCGTTACCACCGCGGTCACGGGCACCTTCCCCGGCGCGGTGGTCACGGGCTTGGCGGCGGCCCTGGTGGTGGGCGAGGTCACGGGCGCGGTGGCCGTCGGTGGGGCCGTCGGCGGACCCGGTGGATCGTCACCGGCCGAGGCGTGCGGTGCCACCACGAGGCTCGCCAGGGCGACACAGCCGATCGCCAGCGCCGCCGCGTATACGGGCGCCAGGGCCGGGTGCCGCCACAGCGGCGGGCGTGGCGGCGTCACCCGCGGGTGAACGGGTCGGCGGTGCCGGTGCGCAAGGCCTTCACGGAAACGAGTGTCCGGCGGGCCGGAAACCGGCACATCTGTGCCACCACTGGCTTCTTTGACCGGTACAGCCCAGTGCTGGCACGGAGTTCCGGGCGCGTGCGGCGGTGCTAACGTCCGAGCCGTGGACCGGGTGGCGGTGGGGCGTGTCTTCATCGTCGACGACAGCGCACCGTTCCGGGCGGTGGCCCGCGCGTTGCTGGAAAGCGGTGGCTACGAGGTCGTCGGTGACGCCGCGACAGGGGCCGAGGCGTTGGCCGCGGCACCCGCGGCGAGCCCCGACGTCGTGCTGCTCGACGTCGCCCTGCCCGACCTGGACGGTTTCGCCGTCTGCCGCGAGCTGCGGGACACCGTTCCCGGTGCCACGGTTGTGTTCTGCTCGGTACGCGACGCCGAGCACTACGGAGACGCGGTCGACCAGTCGTCCGCCGCCGGCTTCCTCCCCAAGTCGACGCTGTCCGCGGAGGCGCTCGCGCTCGTCGTGGCGCGGGCGCGCGGGGCCGAACGCAGATAGGCGAGCACGGCCAGGACGCGGCGGTTGTGCTCCGCCTCGTCAGGCAGTGAGAGCCGCAGGAACACGTTGCGTACGTGTGTCTCCACGGTCCGCGTCGTGAGCTGGAGCTCGGTGGCGATCGCGCCGTTCGACCGGCCCTGCGCCATCAGCGCGAGGACCTCCCGCTCCCGCGTGCTGAGCGCGGCCAGCTCGCCGCGCCGCGCCCCGCCCCGCTGGCCGGCGAGCAGCGGGACCACCTCCGGGTCGAACGCGCAGCCGTCGGAGGCCACCCGGCGGATCGCGCTGAGGAAATCGGGCCCGGTGACCCGGTCCTTGAGCAGGTAGCCGACGCCGCGGGCGGACTGCCCGACCAACTCGTCGAGATGCGTGACCTCAAGATGCTGGGACAGCAGCAGCACTCCCGTCCCGGGGTGCCGCCGACGCAGCCTGACGGCCGCGCGCAGGCCCTCCAGATGGTGGCCGGGCGGCATCCTGATGTCGACGACCGCGAGGTCGGGGCGGTGTCGTTCGACCGCGTCGAGCAGTCCGTCCGCGTCCGCGGCCTGGCCGACGATCACGCATCCGTCGCGTTCCAGCAGATCGGCGAGAGCCGTCCGGAACAGCTCCGCGTCGTCGGCGAGCACGACCCGAGGCCCCGACGAGGAAGATCGTCCGGGCTGGTTCGTGGCGGGCTGGTTCGTGGCGGGCTGGTTCGTGGCGGGCTGGTTCGTGGCGGGCTGGCCCGTCGCAGGACGGTGAGCGGGAGCAGGCTGGTCAGCTGGGGTGATGGCTGGGGTCAAGGCATCTCCAGGGGCAGGTTGGCGTGGACGGATGTGCCGTCGCCGGGGGAGCTCCGCACGACCAGCCGGCCCTCGATCGCGGCGACCCGGTCGCGCAGCCCGAGCAGTCCGGTCCCACCGGCCAGGTCCGCGCCGCCGACGCCGTCATCGGCGACGGTGACGACCAGCCGGTTCGCGGACACCCGCACACCGACGTGGACCCGAGTGGCGTGGGCGTGCTTCGTGGCGTTCGTGACCGCCTCGGCCGCCACGAAATAGGCGGTCGCGGCCACCTGGTCCGGCAGCGGAGGAAGCGCCGGACCGTCGATGACGTCGACCGGGTACGCGGACCGGGCCGCGAGCGCCCGCAGCGCGGGCATCAGGCCCGCCTCGGTGAGCACCGCCGGGTGGATGCCGCGGGCCAGTTCCCGAAGCTCCGACACCGAGGCCTCCAGCCCGTCGGCGGCCCGCCGCAGCAGGACCCCCAGCTCCGGATCGGACGGATCGGGGCCGAGCCGGTCCCGTGCCAGCCGCAGGATCAGCGCGGTCGTGACCAGCTGCTGCTGGGCTCCGTCATGCAGGTCGCGTTCGATCCTGCGGCGCTGCTCGTCGGCCGCCGTGACGATGCGGGCCCGGGAGGCCCGAGCCTCCGCGAGCTGCGCACGCACCTCCGCGGCGAGCCGCTGGTTGTCCAGCTCCAGCGCGGCGGCCGCGATGGTGGCTTCCAGGACGTGCCGGTCGGCGCGCAGCGCCGGATCATGCAGCAGTACGGCGACCACCCGCGGACCGCGCAGGACCGGTGTGACCGCGTCCTGCGGCCGGGGGATGACCGGGCGCCCCGCCGCGTCCACATAGAGATCGGAGGCGCCGGGGTCGTCTGTGTCGTCCGGGTGGGGGTAGGCGATCCGCAGTGTCGGATCGCCGAGCGCGTGGGCCAGCAGGTCGCGCAGCTCCGCCGGATCCGCCCGCGGCAGCCGGAGCAGGAGGCCACCCACGACGGTGCGGCCGAGCCGGATCCGTAACGCACCGGCGAGGAAGGCCAGCGGCAGACCCAACGTCGCCAGGTGGGCGATCTCGTTGACCAGCTCGGCGCTCTCACCGGGCAGCCCCGGCTGTGACAGCGACGCGGCGACTCCCGTGATCCCGACGCCGTACACCGGTGCCAGCACGCGGCGGGCCGGTGGCGTCGCGACGAACCACCGGCGAATCAGCAGCCCGCCCACGGCGACGGCGAAGCCGACCTGTGTGCCATTGATCAGATTCTCCTGCAGCCGGGTCAGGTCGGCGACCAGCACCAGGTTCGGTGTAATCGAGTTGTAGAACGGGACGCCGAGCGGCACGAGGAGCAACACCGTCGCGTAAACGGCACCGGTCACCGCCCGCTCGGACCGCCCATGCAGACGTCCGTCGGGAAAGGCGAGCAGCAGGTGCACCAGGCTCGCCGAGGCCACCGTCCGGCAGAACAACCCGATGGTGTGCGGGACGGGATTGCTCGAGACCTGCAGGTCCTCGGCGAACCAGGCGATACCGACCATCACCATCAGCAGGCCGAGCCGGCCGGGCCGGCGCAGGTGCGCGATGGACCCGGTGAGCAGATAAAGGCCGCCGACGACACCGGAGAAGAAGGTGGTGGTCGTGTCCGGGTCCCGGCCGCCGTCGGACACCCAGAGCGCGGTGGCGCCGAAGACCGCTCCCACCACCGCCAGTGCCGGTACCCCAACCCCGCCACCATCACGCCGGCTTTTGTCGGGATCTCGGCCCCCGTTCCCCACCCCTGAGCCTTCCCCCGACTCACCGGACCGATCAGGACGCCAATCATTATTCGCGAGACGGTGACTCCGAACAAGGGGTCCGCTCACTCCGGTCGCACATCGCGGAGCTCGGTAATGGAGACTCTCCCGGCCCCATCATACGGAAAGCTGTGCCGTTCACCTCACCGCGGCCTGGTTCAGCGAGCCTTCTCCATCTCACGGTCCACGGGCAGGGAAGCCGCAGACCGAGCCGACGACGGAAAGGATCGGTCTGCATCGGGTATCCGGGCGACCGTGGATTCTTCCCCGTCCGGGTGTCGGTGAGCGTGATTCCCGGTGTTTCCGGCCGGTCGACGGGAAAGGTTCAGAACGAGGAGAACTTCGGCCGCCCTGCATACGCGGCGACCCTCGATCTGATGGCCGGGCGACGATCACAGCCCCCGCACCCGGCGAGACGGGTGGGCCGCTGTTCACACAGCGGCGGACGTCAGGCGCGGAAGGTTCTGCGGTAGGCGTTCGGTGACACCGCGATCGCCTCCCGCAGATGCTGGCGCAGGGAGGTGGCGGTGCCGAAGCCCGCGCGCTCCGCGATGCGGTCGACCGGCAGGTCGGTGTTCTCCAGGAGCTGCCTGGCAAGGTCGATCCGCTGCCCGGTGAGCCACTGCCCCGGGCTCTGCCCGACCTCGGCACGGAAGCGGCGGGTGAACGTCCGCCGGCTCATCCCCGCGTGCGCGGCGAGCTCGTCGAGCCCCAGTGCCTGGTCGAGCCGATCGAGGGCCCAGCTGCGGGTCGGCGCCGTCCCGTTGTCCGCGGTGTGTGGGACGGGGCGTTCGATGTACTGGGCCTGGCCGCCGTCCCGCCAGGGCGGAACCACGCTGTTGCGGGCCACCCGGTTGGCGACGCCGCTGCCGTGGTCGCGGCGGACGATGTGGAGACAGAGGTCGACTGCCGCGGCCGCACCGGCGGAGGTGAGGATGCGCCCCGTGTCGACGAAGAGGACGCCCGGGTCGACGTCGATGGCTGGGTAGCAGCGCCGGAGGTGCTCCGCATGCCGCCAGTGGGTGGTGGCCCGCAGACCGTCCAGCAGGCCRCCGGCGGCGAGGACGTACGACGCCAGGCAGAGCGAGACCAGCCGGGCGTCGGGGCGCACCTGGCCGAGCGCGTTCGCCAGATCGGCAGGCAGGAGATCGCGGCTGGTGATCCTGGTCATCTCCTCGGCAGGAGGGATGACGACGGTGTCGGCGGTTGCCAGCGCCGCCGCGCCGCCTGCGACGGTGACGGAGAAATCGGCGGCCGTCGTCACCGGGCCGCCACTCACCGTGCAGGTGGTCACCCGGTACAGCGGCCGGCCGGCGTCGTCGCAGGCATTGCCGAAGATCTTGGACGGCGTGCTGAGCTCGAACGGCATCACACCGTCCGTCGCGAGGACGGCAACCTGATGCATGGCCCGATCCTTGCACAAGTCGGCCTTCGGGCCACTTTTTGGCGCTCGGGGCCGGCAGCAGTGTGGAGCCATGACGACAACGACGCCCCCAACGACGCCCCCAACGACGCCCCCAACGACGTCCACGTTGCCGGCGACGCCGACCGCGACCGCGACGGCCACGGCCACGGCCACGGCGATGATGCGTGCGATCAGCCAGGACAGCCTGGGAGGACCTGAGCGGCTGCGGCTGGTCGAGGTCGAACTCCCCGTTCCAGGCCCGTCCGAGGTTCTGGTGCGGGTGCGGGCGGTGGGCCTCAACCCGACCGACTGGAAGCATCGGGCCATGCCGGGCTTCCTCGGGAAGCTTCCGCTCGTCCTCGGCTGGGACGTCTCCGGCGTGGTCGAGGCGGTCGGGCTCGGGGTGACCATCCACGAGGTGGGCGACGAGGTGTTCGGCATGCTGCCGTACCCGTACGGGCACGGTTCCTGCGCCGAGTACGTCACCGCGCCGGCCCGCGTGCTCGTCCACAAGCCGGCGGAGCTCGATCACGCTCAGGCCGGTGCGATTCCGCTGGCGGCGCTGACCGCCTACCAGGCCCTGGTGGACACCGCCGACGTGCGGGCCGGCCAGCGGGTGCTGATCCACGCCGCGGCCGGCGGAGTCGGGCATTTCGCGGTTCAGATCGCGAAGTCGCTCGGCGCGTATGTGATCGGCACTGCCAGCGCGGCCAAGCACGACCTGCTGCGCGGGCTGGGCGCCGACGAACTGATCGACTACCACCATGAGGACTTCGAGCGGGCAGCCGGGGGAGTCGACGTCGTCATCGACCCGATTGGTGGCGATTACACGACCAGGTCGCTGCGGACGCTGCGCCCGGGTGGTGTCCTTGTGTCCCTCGCGCTCACCGAGACCCAGCCGATGCCGCAGGAGGCTGCCCGGCGCGGTGTCCATCACCGGCTGATGCTGGTCGAGGCCGATCAGGCGGGCATGCTCGCGGTCGCCGAGCTGGCGCGGACGCGGCGGCTCCGCCCCGTCATCGAAGCCGCCTTCCCGTGGGAGGAGGCGGCGAAGGCACATGCGGTGGGCGACGGCGGCCGGGTGACCGGCAAGCTCGTGCTCACCGTCGGATGATCGGTGCACGATGGGCCGGGCGGCCCGCCACGGCCGGGATGAAGCCATCACGGCGCGGGGCGGCGGGCGGCGGTGCGGCCGGGGTGCAAGCAGCGCCCGGTGCGGCGTGGCAGCAGTCGGTGCGGCGTGGCAGCGAGCGGTGCGGCGGGAAGGAGCCAGGGTATGAGCACGGCTGAAGGCATGAACACACTGCCGCGGGAGCTGCGGGAGTTGGTCGAAACCGGCCCACTCGCGCATCTGAGCACCATCAACGCGGACGGGAGTCCGCAGGTCTCCGTCATCTGGATCGGCCTC
Source organism: Frankia sp. CcI49 (assembly GCF_001983215.1). Lineage (NCBI taxonomy): Bacteria > Bacillati > Actinomycetota > Actinomycetes > Frankiales > Frankiaceae > Frankia > Frankia sp. CcI49. The sequence goes on along the minus strand of NZ_MOWP01000035.1, from coordinate 135,784 downwards.
GACGGCGACGATCTGGTCAGTGGCCACATGTCGTGGTACGCGAAGCTAAGCAACATCGAGCGGGATCCCCGGGCGGTGCTGTCCTTCGCCGCGCCCCGGGAACCCGGCGTGGTCATGAACCCGTACGCCGTGCTGCACACGCGGGCCATCGTGCAGCCCAGCGACGAAGCCTGGGGCCTGCTCGATCGCCTGACCAGAATCTACGTCGCGGCGGACGCGCGGTTCCCGGCGCCCCAAGGCCCCGGCTACATCGTCCGGTATCGCGTGCAACGCATCGGCGGGGTCGGCCCCTGGGCGGCGGTCCGCCGCTGAGCTGCCCGCAGCGGACCTCGGCCGGCCGGCTCCCGGGATCAGACGCGGCGGGTGAAGGACAGATGGGTGATGCCGCTGGGGGAGGAGACCGCCTCGATGTCGAAGCGCTCCTCGAGGCCCTCCTGGCCGTCCCACAGCCGGGTGCCCCGGCCGAGCAGGATCGGGACCACCGCGACGTGCATCGAGTCGATCAGGTTGGCGGCCAGGAAGTCACGCACGATGGTCGGGCCGCCGCCGATGCGCACGTCGAGGTCGCCGGCGGCCTCCCGGGCGAGGTCGAGTGCCTGCTTCGGTGCCGCGTCGATGAAATGGAACACGGTGCCGCCCTCCATCTCGATGGACGGCCTCGGGTGGTGCGTGAGAACGAAGACCGGGGTGTGGAACGGCGGGTTGGGGCCCCACCAGCCGCGCCATTCCCGGTCGGTGCCGAGGTACTCCCACGGGCCGGTCTGGGGGCCGAACTTGCCGCGGCCCATGATCTCGGCACCGATACCGGGGCCGAAACGCTCGGCGTAGGCGTTGTCGACGCCGGTGCTGCCACCCGGCTGGCCGTGCGAGGCCCGGCCGAACCGGGTGGCGAACGCCCACTCGTGGAGGCGGATGCCGGCGTGGCCGAACGGTGCTTCGAAAGTCGGGCCCTCGCCGGTGGCGAATCCGTCGAGTGAGATCGCGAAGTTGTGGACACGTACCGCCGACATCGCTGCTCCTGGTGCTGGTGATCTGCAAGCGGTCGCCGCCAGGCTAGCGAGATCAGTGGAGGTTTGCATCTCCCTGGGTGGCTGGAGTCTTGCGTACCGCGACAGGTCTTGGGCGGAACGAGGCGCCCCGACGGCAATTTCTGTATTTGTTTCCCGGCACCGGTCCGTCGGTGTAGCACTGATTCGTGCAGCCTCTTACGGTCGTCATCGTTCACCGCGACCAACCGGAGCGACTCCTCGACACCATCGACGCGTTCCGCGCGCAGGACATCCCCGTCGCGATCACGATCGTCGACAACGGATCGGTGACCATCCCGCCGGTCGAGGCCGACGACGTCACGGTCGTGCTCGGCGGCGCCAACCTGGGATTCGGGCCGGCGGCGAACATCGGCTACCGCAGGTTCCTCGCCGACCCGCACGCGGGTGACTGGGTTGTGCTCGCGCCGCACGACGCACTGCCCGAACCGACCTGCCTGAGCCACATCCTCGGCGTGCTGGCCGAGCGGCCGCGGGCAGGGCTCGCCTGCGCGGACGTCGGTGACGGTGCGACCCCGGTCATCGACGCCTACCTCGGCGGGATCCTCGTGCCCGCCAGCGTCGACGTGGGCTGGGAGACGGTCGGGCATCCGCACGGCACGCTGATGTTCGCCCGGCGGGCCTGCCTCGACGAGGTGGGAATCTTCGACGAGCGCTACTTCGCGTACTGCGAGGAAGCCGACCTGGCGCTGCGGGCACGCGCCGCCGGCTGGGAATCCGGGCTGGTACGGGGCGCGATGGTCAAGAACCCGTATGTCGGCTCGCCCTCCGGGGCGATCGACTACCTGCAGCTGCGAAACACCCTGCTGATGGTGCGGGAGCACTTCGGCCGCTATCACGTCTTCATCCGGCTCTGCATCGCGTTGTTGCAGCTTGGTACGGGTGCGATCAGGCCAGCCCGTCGGGGCCCCTACTGGCACCCCGACGGGCGTGTCCGCGGCATCGTCGACTTTCTCCGCGGGCGTTTCGGCCCGCCGCCGGCGCACCTTTACACGAAACGCTGAGTGCGCCGGCCGGGCACGTGCCGCTGCCGCTGCCGCTGCAATGCCGCCGTACCGCTGCGGCCTCAGGTCAGGGCGCGGGGCAGACAGCCCCCGCCCAGCCCATGACGTGGCAGTAGGTCTCGCGGCTGACCTTCCAACGGCCCTCGCTGATCACGGCCTTGCCGGTCTGCAGACCGAAGGTCACCCCGCCCTGGTAGGTGATCTCGTAACGCAGCGACGCATGCCGAGGGTCGGTGAAGACGATGTCGCGGGTGGTCACCGTGGCGGTCGACGTCGCTGTGGGGAAATTCTGAATGGCCTGCTCCAGGGTGCCAGCCAGCGATGGGCCCGCCTCGACCGCGGCGAGGGAGTACGCCGGGTCCTGGCCACTCGTGAATGCCTGCGCGTAGGCCTGCTGGACCGCGCTTCGGGCCGCCGCAACGTCCCGTGGCTGGCGTCCTGCTTTGGCCGGGCAGATGGCCCCGGCCCAGCTCATGACGGTGCAGTAGGTCTCGCGGCTGACCTTCCACCGGCCGTCGCTGATCACCGCGGTGCCGTTCTGCACGCCGAAGTCGACGCCGCCCTGGTAGACGACGTGGAAACGCAGCCCGGCCGTGCGAGGCCCCTGGAACCTGATGTCACTGACCGTCACCTGTGCGGTGCTGGTGGCCTGCGGGAAGTTCTGCATGGCCTGCTGCAGGGTGCCGGCCAGCGCCGGCCCGTCCTCGACGGCGGCGAGGGCGTACGCCGGGTCCTGGCCGCCGGTGAAGGCCTGCGTGTAGGCGGCGGTGATCGCGGCCTGCGGCCGGTGCTGTGTCGGTGCGGGCCTTGGCCCGCCGGCGGTCGCCGTCTGGGCGGGAATCTGCGCCACGATGGCGACGGCGAAAAGCGTCAGCCAGGCCAGGCACCCCCGCCGCGCCCGCTGCCTGCGCCGACCTTCCTGGCCGTTCCGATCCGGCTCCGGGCTTCGCCTGCTTCCGGCGGCGGGCTGCTGGGCCGGGCGCACCCCGGTCTGGTCGGACATCGTCATTGTCTCCTCCTCCGCGGCAAGGTTGCCGCCGATACAGGAGAGTCCGCACAGCCCGGGATGGTTTACCTGGAAAAGACAACGATTCGCGGATCAGTGCCCTCTTCCCGGAGTCGTCGACCGGGTTGCCCGTAGGTATCGCTCGGGTTGCCCGGACGGCCATCCACTGGAACGGAGCGTGGACATTTCACGTCTTTCGTTGTGACGCGGCGCATCGACCGACAGGGTGGCGGCCGAGGGTGACTGCCCCCGGAAACCGACCCGATTCGGAGTCGCACACACGATGACCACGCGGGCCACACCTACGGTGCGATCAGCTCGCAGTTCACCGAGGCCATCGAGGCCGCCGACACCCGGCTCGGCCAGCTGATCGCCGCCGTCGAGGCCCGCCCGACCCGTGCGAGCGAGCAGTGGACCATCATCGTCAGCGCCGACCACGGCCACCTGCCGATCGGTGGCCACGGCGGCGCGACCATCGGCGAACGTTCCAGCTACGTGATCGTCGCCGGTGACGGCGTCCCCGCCAGCTACCGTTACGACGCCCAGCTCGTGGACGCGAGCGCCACCGCCCTGGCCCGGATGGGCGTCACGATCGACCCGTCCTGGGGCCTCGACGGCGTGCCGCTGGGCAGCCGTGCCTCCGACGCCTTCGATCCCCTGCGCCCGGCACTGAGCACCCGCAGCGGCGAGCTGCTCATCCCCAGCTCGGTCAAGGGCTTCACGCACACCCCGCCGGCTGGCTGGAGCGTCGACAACTCCCGCCTGCCGTCGGGCGGCGTCGAGGAGCGGAAGGGCTGGACGTTCACGACGCAGAACATCTGGTCGCGCGCCCAGGCCAGCCAGGCGCGGGAGAACGCCGTCCGCATGCGGGACGTCTTCGCCGTCGCCGACTCCGACGAGTGGGACGACTGGATCCACGGCGAGTACGGCCGGCGGGTGTGTCTCTCCCCGCCCGCCGGTCGGCTGTCAGACTCCGAGGCTGCGGCGCATGACGGCGGTCGCCGCAGCCGTTTTCGTGCGCAGGGGAAGAACCGCGCCGACGACTCGGTAGGTACGGTTGATCAGTCCGGGAACGTGGACGAGATCCCGGCCCAGGGTGGCCAGTGAACCGGCGGCGACGACCTCCGGAGTCAGCGTCCACGGTGGCAGGCGGGTGCTTCCGGAGCGTGCCTGAAAGGGCGTGGCCGTCGTTCCGGGCAGTACGGTCTGGAACAGCACACCGCTGTCACGGTTCTCGTGCCATACAGCCGTCGCATACGAGAGCAGAAACGCCTTCCCCGCCGAATAGACGGCGCTGTGCCCGATTGGTGCCAGGGCGTTCACCGAGGCGATGTGGATCACGGCACCGCGGCCGCGACCGAGCATCGAGGGCAGGACAGCTCGGGTCAGCAGCGCCGGAGCCAGCATGTTGAGGTGGACCAGATCCGTGTACGCGGCGTTGTCCGCGGCGGTGAACGGTCCCTTGATGCCGATTCCGGCGCTGTTGACCAGCACGTCCACACGCCGCCCGTCGACAAGGCCCGGCAGCTTGTCGACGAAGGAGGGATCGGCCAGGTCCAGGGGATGAGCGACCGCCCGGACGCCGTGTTCGGCGCGCAGCGCGGCGGCCACCCGGACCAGGTTCTCGGCGTCGTCGCTGGTCAGGATCAGATCCACGCCGAGGGCGGCGAGAGCTTCGGCATAGGCCCGACCGATCCCCGACGACGCGCCTGTCACCAGTGCCCACCCGCCGTCGGCCGCCTGGGCGAGAACGGCCTTGCCGGCCGCCGACATCCGCAACGGCGCCCRCACCCGCATCCGCACCGGCATCCGCCCCTCGGTCCGTGGCCCTGGTCTCCTGGCGGGCAGGCCCAGCCGCTCTCTCAGTGCCCTGCCCAGCCTGTGCCGCACTATCCGCAGAATGCCGAAATAGCGCTTTTCGAGCGTCGTCTGGTAAACCCATCCGGTCTTCTCGACGCCGTCGACCACGACCGGCCCGACGTATAACGGCCGCGGCCTGCTGTGGTGGTAGAAGTCGCGCAGCGCGGGAACCTCGGTGCCCATGATGACACTGTGTCTGCCGGCCTTTCCGCCCTGGTGCAGCACATGGGCCCAGAACAGGAGGGAACGCCAGCTCCGGCGCAGGGACGGCGCGAGCCAGGCGCAGGTGAACTCCTGGGTGTCTGTTTCGTCGATCTCCATCTCGCAGCGGGCCCGCGCTGGCTGCGGAATTCGGGTGAGAGTACGGAAGGGGGGAGTCACGTTCAGTACGAAGCCGCCGACGAGGTCGGGGCCGTCGAAGGTGGCGAAGACGCGCGCAAGGCGCAGATATTCGATTTCGACGGAATATCCAGAATATCGGGCATAGTGTGCGGTGAATTCGGCCAGTTCGGTGTCCGTGCGCAGCCGCCTCAGCCGGAACGCGTGTCGCCCCACAGTGCCATGGTAGGGAGGGCTGGCGTTTCCGCGCGGCGGCGGATACCCGCGGAAGGCTTCCACTGTCGCCGGAGCAAGAAGTGAGGATTTCGGCTGCGAGGACAACCAAAACCTTCACTTCTTGCGGATCGTCAGGTGATCACGCGCCCCGTTTGCGCCTATCGGTGATAGTTGCTGGCGTCGTGCGGCGGCGCGGAATTCCCGGCGGGTCGCTAGCGGAGCGCGCGGCGCAGGAGACGGTGCGCCAGCGCCGGGTACTGCCGCGGCAAAAGCCGCACCACGGCATCAGTGATCTTGGCGTCGGTGCCCACGAGGATACGCGGTCGGTTCGCCTCGACGCCCCGCAGAATCGTGGTCGCGGCCTTCTCCGCGGGAAGCCTCAGCAGCTTTTCGTTGTAAAGTCGGGCACGTTGAAGCTGCTCGTCGGTGATCTCCAGGTCCCGGCGCCGCGCCTCCTCGAGCGCGGCGGTGGCGATGTTGGTCCTCACCCCGCCTGGGTGGACGACGGTGACCCGCACCGGATGGTTTCCCTGCAGCATCTCGATGCGCAGGGTCTCGGTAAAGCCCCGTACCCCGAACTTCGAGGTGCAGTAGGGGCCGAGCTCGGGCTGGGCCATGAATCCGTTCAGGCTCGAGATGTTGATGACATGGCCGTCGCCGGAGGCGATCAGATACGGCAGGAACGCCTTGGTGCCGTGCAGCACACCCCACAGGTTCACGGACAGGACGCGCTCGAAGACCGTCCAGTCGGAGTCGAGGATCGTGGTACCGGCGCCGGCGATCCCGGCATTGTTGTAGAGCTGGTGGACGGTCCCGAAGCGGGCGTTGACCTCGGTGGCGAAGACCTCCACCGCGGCACGGTCACTGACGTCGAGGTGGCTGGTGTGCAGGTCGGGCACGTCGGCACCGGCGGACGCCTTGACCAGGTCGGCGGTCTCGGCGAGGCCGGCGTCGTCGACGTCCGCCAAGGCCAGCCGGGCGCCCCGGCTGGCGAGGCCCAAGGCGAGGGCACGGCCGATACCCGACGCGGCGCCGGTGACGACGGCGACCCTGCTGTGGAAGGTGGTCAGCGTGCTTCTCCTCCGTGCTGGGCCGCTCCCGACCGGGCGGTTCGGGCATTGCCAGCCGCCGGGGCATTGCCAGCCGCCGGGGCGTCGCCGGCCGCCGGGGCGTCGCCGGCCGGGCGGGCTGTGCCGGTGCGGGCTGTGCTGGTGGGGGCTGTGCTGGTGGGGTCGGCGTTGGTGTGGTCGGTGATGAGCTCGACGAGCTGGTCGACGACGCCCGGTGCGAGGTGATGGCGCAGACCGGTGATCTCGACGTGTCGCGCTCCCGTGATCGCCGCCGCGGTGGCCCGGCCGCCGCTGGGATGAACCATCAGATCGGCGTCGCCATGGATGACCAGGGTGGGCGCGGTGACGGCGGCGAGCGAGGCGGTGCGGTTGCCCGAGGCCTGGATCGCGCCGATCTGCCGGGCGACCCCGGCCCGTCCCCGCGGGCCCGGCCCGCGGTCCCAGGCCCGGGCGGCCCAGTCGGATTCGACGTCCACATCGGGCGGGTAGGTGGTCGACCCGATATGCCCGAGCAGCGCCAGGTGGTGGGCCACGGCCTCCTCGCGGTCGCGGGCCGGGCGCCTGGCCATCAGCCGCAGCGTCGACCGGGCCGGCTGCCCGACCTGACGCGCCCCCGTGGTGGAGAAGATCGAGGTGAGGGTGGCGACCCGCTCCCCGTGGCGGGCGGCGAGCGACTGGGCGATCATGCCGCCCATCGACATGCCGACGACATGGGCGCGGGCGACGCCGAGCTGGTCGAGCAGCCCCACCGTGTCCTCGACCATGGCGGCCAGGCTGTAGGCGTCGGGGCGGGGCCGGGCCAGCAGCAGCCGGGCCCGGCCCGGCGGAGGCGGCGATGGTGACGCGGTGGGGAACGTCGTCCGACCGACGTCACGATTGTCGAACCGGATGACCCGCAGGCCGCTGGACACCAGGCCGGCCACCATCGACTCCGGCCAGGACGCCAGGTCGAGGCTGAGCCCGGCGATCAACAGCACCGGGACCGCGCCACCCGGATCGCTCCGGCCGGTCTGGCTGCGCTGCCCGCTCTGGCCGGTCTGCCCGCTCTGGCTGCTCTGGTCGGACCGGTCAGACCGGTCGGACTGGTCCGGCTCGTCGATCCGATAGCAAAGCCGCATCCCGCTGGGCAGGTCGCAGAACCGCTCGTCCTGCCCAGCGGAGGCCGGTGCCGATGCCGGGGCTGCTGTCAGTGCCGAGGCCGGTGTCAGCGTCGGGGCCGGTGTCGGGACCGGGCCCGGGGTCGGGGTCGGGGCCTGCCGGGCTCGGGTGAACCGCAGCTCGTCGTCCTCTACCGGCATCCGCCGCAGCAGCCTGACATCCCCGAAGTAGTCGAACGACGTCCGCCACGGTGCCCGGTCGCCCTGCCGGGGCAGCTCGTCGATGGAACGCCGGATGTAGCCGGCGCCGAAATCGAGGAACGGCTGGGTGCTCAGTGCTGGGCCGGTGACCGCCGGGCAGGCCGTGTCGTAGCCGTTCGCGTCCATATGGGCCAGCAGCCGGCACAGGTGCTGTGCGAGCAGGCCGACCTTGAGCGTCCAGGAGGAGTTCGTATAGCCGACCAGGTAGGCGAAGTTCGGCACGCCGGAAAGCATGAGGCCCTTGTAGGAGACGGTGGACGGCAGCCGCACCGGCTCCCCGTCGACAGCCAGGCTCACGTCGCCGAGCGACTTCAGGTTCAGCCCGGTCGCGGTGACGATGACATCCGCCGCCAGCTCCCGGCCGGATTCCAGCAGCACACCGTCCTCGGTGAACTCGGTGATCCGGTCGGTGACGACCGAGGCCGCGCCGCGGCCGATCGTCCGGAAAAGATCGGCACCGGGGGCGATACACAGCCGCTGATCCCACGGGTCATACGGYGGGTTGAAATGCTCGTCGACCGGATAACCGGCGGGCAGCAGCATCCTGGTCAGCCGGCGGAGGACGCGGCGGGCCGCCGTCGGATACCGCCGGCAGAAACGCCAGATCGCCTGCTGGCGAAAAATGTAGAGGGGGCGGATGATCGCGTGCGCGCGCTCCGCGCCGACCGCGCGCCGCAGCCCGATGGACAGCACGTCTTTGCTGGCCATCGGCAGGATGTAGGTGGGCGTCCGCTGCAGCATGGTCACGTGCTTCGCGGTGGCGGCCAGCGCCGGGACCAGCGTCACCGCCGTCGCACCACTGCCGACCACCACGACCCGTTTCCCGGTGCAGTCGAGATCCGCCGGCCAGCGCTGGGGGTGGACGATCTGCCCGCGGAACCGTTCCCGGCCTTCGAACCGCGGGGTGTAGCCCTCGTCGTAGCGGTAGTAGCCGGTCGCGGACAACAGCCAGGAGCAGGTCAGCGTCCGGCGGGTCCCGGACCGGCCGCTTTCACCGTCGCCGCCGAGTGATCCACCGCCGCTTTCACCGCCGCCGCCGTTGTCGTCGCCGACCTCGACCTCGACGGTCCAGCGCGCGTCGGGGGACGACCAGGAGGCGCCGACGACCTTCGTCCGAAGGTGGATCCGGCTCGCGATGTCGAACTCGGCCGCGGTCTCGTGAAGGTAGGTGAGGATCTCGTCGCCACCGGCGAGTGATCCGTCGCCACGCCACGGCTTGAACTCGTAGCCGAACGTGTGCAGGTCGGAGTCGGAGCGGATACCCGGGTACCGGAACAGGTCCCAGGTGCCGCCGATCGCCCCGCGTGCCTCCACGATCGCGTAGCTGCGCCGAGGATGGTCCCGCTGCAGGTAGTACGCGGCGCCGATACCGGAGATCCCCGCCCCGACGATGAGGACGTCGACGTGCTCGGGAAGCCTGGCCTGCTCGGGAAGGCCGACTTGCTCGGGGAGACCGACTTGCTCGGGGAGACCGATGTGCTCGGGGAGGCTGCGCGTGCGCTCGGCAGAGCCGCGGGCGTGCGCGGCGGAGTCGGGGTTCGGCGACATTCGGTGACCTCCCAGCCGGCATCAAGCACCGTATGGGGACTTATGGTGTCGCCGTCGCGTGCGATCCGCCAGGGATGCAGTGCACCATCCTGGACGGAAACTGGTGCAGATTGCACTGCCTGCCGTAGGTTCGGGTCGTGTCCTGGGACCTTCCGCCCAGCCGGATCCGCGAGCTGCTACGCCGCGGCGCCGAGCTGGTGCTGCATCCCAAGCCGGAGTGGCTCGACGAGCTCGACGCGGCGACCCTGGCCGGGCCGGCCCGCCAGCAGGTCGCCGAGGACCCGGTCCTCGCCGCGGCGATCCGGCGCAGCAACCGCTCGAACCTGCGCTACTGGGCGGCGGCCAACATCCGTGCCCCGGGGGAGCGGGTACCCGCCGACCTGGGAGATGTGCCGCTCGCGGTAGCCCGCGACCTGGTCCGCCGCGGCCTGGACGACGCGATGCTCGGCGCCTACCGATCCGGGCAGAGCGTCGCCCTGCGCTACTGGATCGAGATCGTGTTCACCCTCACCTCCGACCCGGAGGAGCTGCAGGTCCTGCTGGACGTCTCCTGCCGCTCGATCGCCACCTACATCGAGGACACCGTCGACGCGATCGCCGCCCAGATGGACCGGGAACGCGCCGACCTCACCCACGGCACCCACGCCGAGCGCCGCGAGGCCGTCACCCTGCTGCTGGACGGGGCACCGCTGTCCCCGCAGCGTGCGCAGCAGCGGCTGGGCTATCGCCTCGAAGGCGCGCACTGGGCGGCCGTCATCTGGAGCGACGACCCCGACATCGACCTCGCCGCTCTCGACCGGGCCGCCGACCTGCTTGCTGTGGCCGCCGGCGACCCCCGGCCACTGACCGTGCTCGCCAGCGCCGCGACCCGCTGGGTCTGGGTCCACGGTGAGCCGGACCTCGCTCGGCTGCACGCCACAGCCGCCGAGATCCCGGCCGCCCGCATTGCGATCGGCCGCCGCCGGGTCGATCTCGACGGGTTCCGGCGCAGTCATCATGACGCCCTCACCGTGCAGCGGATGCTGGCCCGGCTGGGCGCCCCCCGCCAGATCGCCACCTACGCCGATGTGGAGCTCGTCGCGCTGCTCACCGCCGACCGCGAACGCGCCGACCAGTTCGTCGCCGGCGCCCTCGGGGATCTCGCCACCGCCCCGCCCGAGCTTCGCGAGGCGGTACGCACGTTCGTCGCCGCCGGCTGCAACGCCACCGCCGCCGCGGCCCGGCTCTACACCCACCGCAACACTCTGCTGCGCCGGCTCGCCCGCGCCGAGCGCCTGCTGCCGGTGCCACTCGCCGACAACCTCATCCCGGTCGCCGCCGCACTGGAGATCCAGCACTGGCACACCGGCACCTGACCGCCGCGGAACCTGACGACCGCCGGGACCCTGACCGCCCGGACGAGACAGGCACGGAACTCGGGGCGGGCCGGGCGCTCGCACCCGGGCTGGTTCGGACCTTTCGCGGCAGATCTGCCGGCGACGAGCCTGCCGCGGGCCGATCCCGCGCCGGCGCCGATCGCGGCAGCTCAGACGTCCACGGCGCTGCGCTCGTAGGCGCCGTCGCGCAGGATGGGCACCACGTCGTCGGTGTCGGCATGTGCCGCGCACAGCACGTCGTCATCCCAGCCTCGGGCCCGCAGTTCCTGGCCGGAGGCCGAGGCCATCAGCTCGCCGGGCAGGTCGCCCACCGCGGCGCGGAACGCCGCCATCGCCGCCCGTGCCTCGGGTGACACCGCGGACGTCGGTAGTCCCCCCGCGTCAACGGTGCGCGCGATGATGCCGCCGGCGCCGAGCAGGTCCTCCACCGCCGGCCGCAACGGACCCAGGTGCGGGGTGCCGGACGGATCCGGCCAACGTTCCCCGGCCGCGATGACCGCCACGGCCTGCCCTGCGCTGATCCGCTCGGCGAGCCACCCGCCGACCGCAGCCGCGTTGCGCAGACAGCCGGCGATCACGGCGGCGGCACCCAGCTCCTAGGCCCGTGCCGACAGCGTCGCCCCGTTCGGCGACGTCAGCACCAGCCGCGTACCGGCCGGGATGGCGGTCAGCCTCGCCGGCGACAGCGACCACCGGCTGGACGGATCATCCCGGCTACCTGCCAGCGCCGCGCCATGCTCCACGGCGAACCCACGCGCGGACGCATCGCGCCAGCGATAAGGCCACACTCGGGCACCGCGTGCGACGGCGACCGACACCGCCGTGCTGAACCTCAGGACGTCGACGACGACAAGGACACATCCAGCCCGGGCAAGCACCGCGAGATCTTCGCCGCCCCACCCGAACCTGAGCGGGTACTCGCGCTGGTTGGTGAAGACATCCGCCCCGGCCACTGCGCCGGCATGCACAACCACGCTGCGATGGTGACATCCCCAGATCGGGCCATGCCGCTGAGGGCTGCGGCTCAGCGAGTCCGACCGGCTGGTTCTCACCCTCTCCTGCTGGGATGGCCTGACCACGGACGAGATCGCCGGCGTTCTGCGGATCACCCCGGCGGCCGTCCGGCAACGCCTGCGCCGCGCCCGCACCCGTCTCCGCCGCCCGCTGGACGCCTGACGCCTGACCTCTGGCGTCTGGCGTCTGAGGCGTCAGGCGTTACTCGGCCACCGCCAGGACGATCTTCCCCTGGATGTGGCCCTGCTCGGCCCGCTCGTGTGCCCGCCAGGCTTCGGCGAGCGGGAAGACGCTGTCGATGCCGACCCGAACGGCACCGGCGTCGAGGAGGGCGGCGATCTCCGCCAGCTGGTCACCGGCGGAGCGGACCTGGCCGCTGCGAATCACGACGCCGCGCCGGGCCAGCTCCTCCTCGCCGAAGTCGCCGTAGAACACCGGGCTGAGCACGCCACCGTCCCTGATCGCGGGGGTGAGGCGGTGGGCGTCCGGCCCTCCGACGGTGTCGAACAGGACGTCGACGTCCTTCACGACGTCCGTGGCCTGGGTTGTCGTGTAGTCGATGTACTCGTCGACATCCAGCCGACGCAGGAGCTCCTCGTGCCGCGTCGACGCGACGGCGATCACCCGGGCGCCGAGAACGCGCAGGAACTGGACGAGGAGGTGCCCGACGCCCCCGGCGGCGCCGTTGACCAGCACGGTGCTCCCGGGGCTCACCCGAGCGTGCTCCCGGATGAACTGCCAGGCCGTGAGACCCGCCATCGGGACCGCCGCGGCCTCGATGTGGCTGACTCCGGCCGGCTTGCGCGCGAGCTCCGTGGCCGGTGCGGTCGTGTACTCGGCGTAGCCTTTCGCCGCGCCTATCGCGGTGGGGAAGCGCAGCAGCCCGAAGACCTCGTCCCCCACCGCCCAGGCGGTGACGCCGGGCCCGGTGGCCGTGACGACGCCGGACACGTCCGTCCCCGGCGTGAACGGGAACGGGACGACGGGTCGAAGCTCCGCGGGGATCGCGGCGAGCCCGGACCGCGCGTACCAGTCCGGCGGGTTCACCCCGGCGGCGTGCACCCGCACGAGGACCTCACCCGGGCCGGGCTCTGGACGGCCGACGTCGGCAAGCTGGAGCTCGCGGGGCGGGCCGGGGCGGTGCACGAGGATGGTTTTCATGCGAGGTCGTCTCCTGATCGTCAGGCGAAGGTCACCACATTCCGGAGCAGTGCTCCGGATGCTAGACGGAGCACTGCTCCGATTTCAACCTCGGCGGACGGCATGAGCGCTGGACCGGACTCGCCCGGTCACCGTGACCGGCGCGCGGACGCCCGCCGCAACTACGACCACATCCTCGCCACCGCGGCGGTCGTGCTGGAGGAGCAGGGCGTGCAGGCGTCCCTACGCGACGTCGCCCGTCGCGCCGACGTCGGTCTGGGCACCCTCTATCGGCATTTCCCGACCCGCGAGGTGCTCCTGGAAACGCTGCTGCGCCAGGGTTTCGAACGGCTCGTCGAGCTCGCCGGCAGCCTGCGCGCGACCCACCCACCCGAACAGGCCCTCACCAGGTGGCTCCACGAGCTCGCCACCGGCGCCAGTGTCTACCGCGGTCTACCGGCCTCGCTGGTCGCGACCCTGCAGGACCCGACATCGGCGCTTTTTGCCTCCTGCTCCGCACTGCAGAACGCGGGCGCCGGCCTGGTCGAGAACGCCCAGCAGGCCGGCGCCGTCCGGGCTGACATCACCGGCCCGGACGTCTTCGCGCTGGTGGGAGCGGTCGCGTCGATGGCCGAACACGCGGCCTTCCGGGGCCGCACCGCCCTCCTGCTCGACGTCGTCATCGACGGCCTGAAGAGACCGGCGGGAGGCTAGACCCGGACCGTGCCGTCGTCCTTGCCCCCGCTGACGACCGAATGCCCGTCGGGTGTCACCGCCACCGCGGACACCGCACCGGCGTGCCCCCAGAACGGCTCCACCGCCACCGTCAGGTAGCGGAATCGGTGTCGGTGTCGGTGAGTGCCGGCAGGGCGGCGTCGGCGACGGCGGGGGCGAGCCGGGGATGGTCCGGCCGCGGGAGCAGCGCGCCGAAGGGGGCCTGGGCGGCGATGGCGTGGACCGCGGCGACCCGGGCGGCCATGTTGATCGGGCAGTGGGCGGTGACCGCGGCGCGCAGCAGGCCGGGCAGCGCGTGCAGGGGCCGTGGCCCGTCCGTCGCCTGCGGGAGCAGGGGCGGTGATTCGGGACGGACCCGCAGCAGCGCGGGGCCTTCCGGCGGCGCAGCCAGGCCGATCAGGTCGACGAGGAGATCGAGACGGCCCGCGAGCTCGTGCAGCAGTGTCACCCCGTAGGCGACCGGGTCGTACAGCATCAGGTCGCGGATCCCGGCGGCCAGCAGGAGACCGGCGAGATCCCCGCCGCGCTGCGGATCGACGACTGCCACCCGGGCGTGGCGGGGGTCGACGCCCCGGCGCCGCAGATGGTTCAGAGCGGCCGCCGCGGCCGCCACGGCGAGACCGTCGTTGATCGCGTCCAGCAGTACCGGGTGCGGTACGGGGTGCGATGCGGGTTGCGGCGCGGGCGCGGCCCGCAGCGTGGCGCGGACGGCGTCGATGTGCCGGACGTGCGTGTGGACCAGCACCGACGCACCGAACCCCGGCGCCATCATGCGGATCATCGCGGCGAGCTCGTCCGGGCCACAGGCCGACAGTGGAATCGGCACCACGTCCAGACCGGTCTCCCGGTGCAGGTGGGCTGCCTGCGACTCGACGGCTGGCAGCGCCGCCTCCGCCGGCAACGACTCGAAGTCCAGCACCGCGCTGGCGTCGCTGAGCAGCGCGACTCGGCGGGCCCGGCCGCTGAACCTGTCGACGTGCCCCGGATGGGCGACCAGATGACGGATCACCCGGCGGTCCGCGTCGGCATCCAGCAACGCCAGGTCCCGCCCGGTCGCGGTCGACGCCCGCAGCTGCTGGCCCAGCTTCCCCGTCGAGGCGACCGTGAACACCGGGTCCTCGGTCCGGAGCAGGTCAGCGCCCAGCGTTTCCCGGAGGGCCTCCACCAGCCAGGACAATGTCGGCCCGCTGTCGGCGTCCACGATGATCCGCCGGCAGCCGTCCGGGCCGGGCTCGTCCGCCTGGATGACCGCCATGCCCGGGTTTCGGGCGAGGACCGCGTCCACCGCCGGCCGCGCCTGCGCGGACACGTACACCGCGACACCGAACGCCGCACTGACCGCGGCCGACCCGTGGGGCGTCATGGCGCCACCTGTGTCAGGATCCGTCGGGCCGCATCTCCCACCTGGCCGTCCGGCATCCTTACAGAATCTACGAAGTTGCCGAGGGCAGCAAGCAGTCGGCGTGCCAGAGCGCTCCGGGGTCGCCTCGTGGCTGATGACCAGCGGGTGGTGCACAGATATGGCGCTGCCCAGGCCGGGGGTGCCCAGGGATGGTGGTGCCCAGGGATTCGCCTGCTCCCTGGGCAGCGCACGGTTCAGAGACTGAGGGCGCTTCGCATCCGTGCCCGCGTCGCCGGGCCCACGACGCCGTCGACCACAAGCCCGTGGCTGCTCTGGAAGTCGCGGGTCGCGGCCTGGGTGATCGGCCCGAACGCCTCGTCGACCGTCAGGTCCCGGTGCAGGGCCAGGCGTAGCCGCCACTGCCAGGTCGCCACCGCGGCGCCGAGGGCACCGACCTGCAGGAGCTGGTTGCCGGTACCCGGTGGGGTGTGGGTGATGTCGATCGCGATCCGGGAAGGCGATTCGAACGGCCGGACCTCGAACGGTGTTTGGGCCGCGACCCCGATGCCCCAGCTGGCGATTCCCTCGAAGTAGTCGGGTTGCGTCACTTCCCGCAGCGCGGCGAGATCATGGAAGGCTGGCGGCGCGAGCGTCACCGTCGGGTTGCCGAGGTCGTCCGTGACGTCGGCGGGCCGCAGTGTCACGTGCAGGAAAGCGCGCCCCTTCAGCGGGATCCGGTCGCCGGATCCGTCCTGGAACACCTCCGGCACGTACCTGACGTCCACAGTGGGTCGAGGGCCGTCCCATTCGATCACGACCCGGTCGAAGTCCGGGTGCCCGCCGATCCGCACGTCTGTCAACAGGGCTTTGAACTGGTCGGTCATCGCGTCCATCCGATGTCGAGGAACTCGGTGAGCAGGGGGTTCGCGTCGACGCCGGCCGTTTCCGGGGCGGCGCGCGCGATCATGCGTACTTTCTCGACGATCGCCGAGATCCGGATGCCCTTGTCGGCCGACAGCAGCCAGGGGGAGACGAGGAACCCGGTGCCGAAACCGGCGGGAACGCCGAAACCGGCGGGAACGCCGAAACCGGCGGGAACGCCGACCCTCGCCACGGCCTCCGCCGCTGCGGCTCCCAGGCGCAGCCACCTCCCGGGCAGGAAATCCGCCTTGCGGGGCGTCATGACGCGGCTCCCGCTGCGCTTGGCTGCATAGCCGGATCGTCGGTGTTTCGCCTGCCGGCGACATCGGGAAAATCCCGAACACGTGCCCCCGAATCCGGATTCCCTGACCCTGAGGGAATGGGGGGTTGCATCGACGATAATAGGGGTCATGTCGGCGGGGGCGGCCGTTCCTGTGGGGCGTGAGCGTGAGCTCGGCGCGGTTGAGCAGGCAGTTCAGTCTCTGAGCGAGGGCCGGTCGGGAGTACTGCTCCTGGCCGGTGAGCCGGGTATCGGCAAGACTCGGTTGTTACGCGAGCTTGTCGTTCGCGCGCGGGCCGCGGGCGCCCTGACCCTGTACGGCCGGGCGACGGAGTACGAGCGCGACCGCATGTTCGGGCTCGTCGTCGACGCCCTCGACGATCACGTCGTCGCGGTCGGCACGTCCGGTGTGGCACTTCCCCGGGAAGCCGACCGCGAGCTCGCTCGGATTCTCCCCTCCTGGGGGGCGGGCGAGGAGACGCATCCGTCGCGGCTGCGGGAGGAACGGCATCGCGGTCACTGGGCGTTACGGGCCCTGCTGCGGGCGTTGAGCGAGGCCCGTCCCGTACTGCTGGCTCTGGACGACATGCACTGGGCCGATCCGGCCTCGGCGCAGATGCTGTCCTACCTGCTGCGCCATCCGGTCCGTGAACGGCTGCTGCTCGCCATGGCCTTCCGCCAGGAGGAGGTCCCCCCGCCGCTCGCGACCGAGCTGGCCACCGCGGTCAGGGACGGGAGCGCCCGCCGTCTCGACATCGCCCCTCTGAGCGAGCAGGAGGCGGGTGGTCTGTTCCGGCCCGACCTGCATCCGAGGGCGCGGCGCCGGATCTACCGGGACAGCGGCGGGAACCCCTTCTACCTTCTGGAACTGGCCCGCGCGTCAGGTGAGTCGTCCGGCGCGGCGGCCATCCTGCCGCACCGGCCGGAGGTGGACGCCGCCGCTTACGCGGACCCCGTCCCCCCGGCGGTACGTGAGGCCATCGCCGGCGAACTGAGCGCGCTGAGCCCGCGGGCCCGAAGGCTGCTGGACGGCGCCGCGGTCATCGGGGACCCCTTCGGGGTGGATCTCGCCGCCATCGCCGCTGATCTCGACGACGACGATGCGCTTGCCGCCCTCGACGAACTGCTGGCCCACACACTCGTCCAGCCCATCGCGCCGGCGCGCCAGTTCCGGTTCCGCCATCCGATCGTGCGCCGGGCCGCCTATCAGGCCGCCGGAGCCGGATGGCGCCTCGGCGCCCACGCGCGTGCCGCCGAGGTGCTGGCAGCGTGGGGCGCTTCCTCCGCCGTGCTTGCGCATCACATCGAACCGTCCGCGCGGCCCGGCGACCGCGACGCCGTCGAGCTGCTGACCCGAGCGGGGCAGGAGGTGGCCTCGCGGGATCCCGCGACGTCAGCCGGGTGGTTCCAGGCGGCGTTGCGGCTGATCCCCGAGACGGCTCGGACATCCGACCACCGCCGCGATCTTCTGCTGGCCGCGGCGGACAGCCTTCGGGCCGCGGGCCGGCTGGAGGAAAGCCGCGACTGCCTGCGGGCGGCACTGGAGCTGGCCGCGCCGGACAGGACGTCGCGGGTGGCCGTGGTCGTGGCGTGCGCGGGCCTGGACTACCTGCTCCGGCGGCACACCGAGGCACTGGCCATCCTGCACGAGACCCTCGACCAGATCGCCGACCCCGGCTCGGCGGAAGCCTGCCAGCTGCGACTGGCCATCGGCGGGATCCTCACCTGGAGCGACGATCAGACCGCCCCGCGGACCTGGGCCCGTAACGCGCTCGCCGGTGGCGTCCACGCCGACGACCCGGCGCTGACCGTTGCCGCGCTCGGCCTGCTGTCGCTGGGCGAATGGCGGATGGGTAGCACCGGTGCCGCCTTCGAGGCCATCGACACGGCCCGCGGCATACTCGCCGGCCTCGGCGATGATCGGCTGTCCCCGCGAGTCGACGCCCTCACCTGGCTCGCGTTCGCGGAGGCCCTGAGCGAGCGGGTCGACGACGCGATCGAGCACTGCCACCGAGCCCTCCAGATCGCCCAGACGACCGGGCAGGGCCATCTGCTCACCGCCGTGCTGACCGCGCTGGGCTACTCGTTGCAGTGGAAGGGCGACGTGCCGGGCGCGATCAGCACGTACGACGACGCGATCGAGGTCGCCCATCTCACCGCGGTCAAGGAGACCTACGTCTGGGCCGCGGGGCTGCGCTGCTACGCCGCGACCGTCGCCGGCGACTTCGCCGCGGCGGTGCGCTACGGCCAACGGGCGCTGCAGACCATCGACAGCTCCGCGCACCTGACGACCACAGCCGCCGGGCTCTTCCTCGCCGAGGCGCAGCTGGAAGCCGGAGATCCCCACGGCTGTGTCGATCTGGTGCTCGCGACGGGCGGCGGACCTCAGCTACCGAGAGCCGAACTCCCGGACTGCCCCTACTGGTACGAGGTCCTGACCCGGGCGGAGCTTGCCCGCGGACGGGTTGACGCCGCCGGTCGCTGGGCCGAACGATCCGCGCAGAGCGCGAACAACCTGGGCCTGCCCGGACGAGCCGGCTGGGCGAGCCGCGCCCGGGCCGGCGTCTGCCTCGCGATGGGTGAGGCCGCGGCGGCGGTGAAACTCGCCCAGGAATCCGCCGCGCTGCTGGGCCTGGCCGGCAACCCTGTCGAACAGGCGAGAACCCGGATAGTGGTGGGACGGGCGCTTGCCGCCGCCGGTGAGACGGCCCTGGCCGTCGCGGAGCTCACCGACGCCGAGGCGGATCTGTCCCGGTTCGGCGCCTACGGCTACCAGCAGCAGGCCGGTCGTGAGCTGCGCCGCCTCGGGCAGCGCGAACGTCGCCGCCGGCCCGCTGGTGGTGGACGGGCTACGAACAATGGCCGCCGGATCGCAGCCGATGGCCGGACCGCCGCCCAGGTCGCGGCCTTCACCGATCGTGAACTGGATGTCGCGAGACTCGTCCGCTCCGGAAAAAGCAACCGGGAGATCGCCGCCGCCCTCTTCCTGAGCGAAAAGACGATCGAACACCATCTCACCCGCATCTTCGCGAAACTCGGAGTGCCCTCCCGGGCGGCCGCTGCCAGCATCCTGACCCGAGCCCTCACACCGTAGGCATTCAGCTGCTGGATGATGTCTGTTGTCATTCCAGGTGCCGCTACGCGTCACGGCTGCGTAGCGTCTGCCAGCCGCCGACGACCGCAGCCGCTGCCCAGACGGCTGTGATCGGCGGGCCCAGCCATGGGTTGTAGAGGACATCAGGGTCCGCCCGCGAGCTCAGGATCGCGTACAGCCCGGCCCGGTCCGGCAGGAACTGGGTGATCTTCCACAGGCCGGGGACCTCCATGCTCAACGGTGACAGCAGGAAGAGGAACGGCAGGAGCAGGCCCAGCGTCGCTGCCAGGGAACGGGTCATCGCGGCAAGACCCATGCACAGCAGGGTTAGCAGCGGAAAGTAGAGGATCAGCGAGATCACGGCGCGCACGGTGCCGGGATCACCGAGGGAAACCCCGTGCTCGCCGAGCAGCCCCTGGGTCAGGAAGAACGTCAGCGGTGCGGCCGGGAGGGCGACTGCCAGTGCCAGGCCGGCGTTGGTCACGAGCTTTCCCAGGTAGAAGTGGGTTCGTTGGGGAACGGCCGTAAGCGAGGTGGTGATGGTGCCCTTCTCGTATTCGCCGCCGAGGGACAGCATCGCGAAGACAGCCAGCGAGATCTGGGCGAAGTTCAGGCTCCAGAAACCAATCGCCAGTGGGTCATAGTCCGCTGCGGCGGCCTCGGCGTCGCCGTAAGCCCCGCATGCGAAGGCACCGAGGCCCATGAGGATCACAACGGACAGCGCCAGGGACGAGACGAGTGACCGTACGGACCGGATCTTGGTCCATTCCGAATACAGCACCGGTTGCAGGGTCATACCGGCGCACCCTTTCGCCCGGCATCGGCGGTGAACGCAGCTTTGAAGTCGCCTGAGTGCGTGGTCAGGCGTAGGAACGCCTCCTCCAGGGAGTCGCTGTGCGGCGCAAGCTCCTGAAGCGGCACCCCTTCGCGCGCGGCGACCGCGCCGACGTGGTCCGGCCGAGCATCGGCCACCTCCCACGCCCCGCCCTTCGCCGGTGCGAGGGTGAGCCCCTCGGCGCTGAGCGCCCTGCCCAGCCGGTCCGGCCTGGTCGTGCGCAGGCGGACTCGACCGCGGCTGTACCGGGCACCGAACTCGGTCATGCTGACGTCCGCCAGGAGCCGGCCCCTGCCGATGACGACCAGATGATCGGCGGTCACCGCTATCTCGTTCATGAGATGGCTGGAGACCAGGACCACCCTGCCGCCCTCGGCGAGTTCCCTCAGCAGGCCCCGGACCCCCTGGATGCCCTCGGGGTCGAGGCCGTTCAGCGGCTCGTCCAGGATGAGCACCCGAGGATCGCCCAGCAGCGCGGCCGCGAGCCCGAGCCGCTGACGCATTCCCAGCGAGAACTCGCCGAGCCGGCGTCCCGCCGCGCCGGCCAGGCCCACTCGGTCGAGCATCTCGTCCACCCGCCTGTCCGGGATCCTGTTGCTCCTGGCCAGGACCAGCAACTGGTCACGAGCCCGCCGCCCCGGGTGCACCGCGGACGGATCGAGGAGTGCGCCGACCTCCTGCAGCGGTTCCCGGATCTGCCGGTAGGACCGGCCGCCGATGAGCACCTCGCCTCCGGTCGGCCGGTCGAGACCGATCATCATGCGCATGGTCGTCGACTTTCCGGCCCCGTTGGGCCCGAGGAAGCCGGTGACACGACCGGGTTCGACCCGAAAGGTGAGCTGCTCCACGGCAACGGTCGCCCCATAGCGCTTGCTGAGATCCCGGACGTCGATGCCCACCCGGGCCGGTCGGTCCTCCTCGGTCGTCATGGTTCTAGTAAGCGCTCTGGCGGGCTGCGAGCGAATCCCCCCGCGGTCCGAGTGCAGGCTCCCTCTCGTGGGGGAGGCGCTCCTGGGGTGGCTGTGGGCATCATGGGGCAGTGCCGATCTTCGTCTCCGCCGTGTTGCGGCCCGCGGTCTTCACGCGCTGGCTGCATCTGGCCATGGGCGGGGTCTTCGCCGGCATGTGCGTCATGGTGGCCCCAGGCTTCGACGAGTCCCTGTCACGTACCCTGATCGCCTGCCTGATCTCCCCGCTGCCGGTGCTGGCGCTGACCGCACTCGTGCCGGCGACCAGGCATGCCGAGGGCGTTCAGGCACGGTGGCTTCTGAGGCCGTCGGAAAGCAGCGCGATCAGTCTCTCCCCGTCACGTGCCCGGTCCGACCGCGTGCGGACCGGGCTCTGGCTGTTCTTCCGTGTCTGGCTCGGAGTCGCCGTTCTCGCGCTGACGGTCAACTCCGTCCTCCTCGCCGGTCAGCTCGCGCTCGCCCCTTTTCGGCCGGAGCCGCTGCAGGTCAACGGAATCCGGGTACTGGCCGGGGGCGGCCTTCTGCTGGGCCCGTTCCTGGTACCGCCCCTGATCCTCGCTCTGCTGGGGGCGGTCGCCGCGGCCGGTGTGTTTCAGACCCGAGCGGCCCGCGCTCTGCTCGGCCCATCTGCGGCGGAGCGGCTGGCGGAGGTTGAGCACCGGGCCGAGCAGCTTCTGGAACGCAACCGGCTCGCCGCGGAGCTGCACGACTCCATCGGCCATGCACTCACCCTGACCATCCTGCAGGCCGGTGCGGCGAGGGGGCTTGCGGCGACCGATCCCGAGTTCGTCCACCGTGCCCTGGYGGTGATCGAGGATACCGGGCGGCGTGCCCTGGGCGATCTTGAGCGGACACTGGCAGTCCTTCGCGACGCCCAGGACGGGCCGCGAGCCCGTCCGACGCTCGCGGAGCTCGACACCCTGCTGGACAACGCGCGAACCGCAGGCACTCCGATCCTGGCTGATATCAGCCCACGGATCGGCGGCGTCCCCGGCGTCGTGTCGCGGGAGGCCTACCGGATCCTGCAGGAGGCGGTGACCAATGTGCTGCGGCATGCGCCGGGCGGCCCGGTGACGATCGATGTCACTGTCGACGACGTCTACCTGGAGCTGCGTGTCGTCAGTCTGCTTCCCGCCAGGTCCGCCGGTCCACCGAGGCAGGGCGGAAAAGGCCTGCGAGGCGCGAGGGAACGGGCCATTCTCCTCGGCGGTGATTTCAGCGCGAAGCCCCAGGGCGACAACTGGATCCTCGAAGCCAGGCTCCCTCTGAGCCTGGGATTCAACGTTCAGGCCGTTCGCAGGGACGGGGCGTCTCCGAGTAGCTCGCCCGGCGGCGGTGCAGGTTGTGCTCCACCAATCGACCTGACCTATTAGGCTGCATCGGTGGACCGAGCAGCCGATGCGCCTGAGCATCTCACCCAGTCTGCAGATTCGACCCGGGTAAATGACTACGACAGCTTTGCGCAGGCCTACTCGGCGGAGACCGAGAACAGTCTCGTGAATGCGTACTACGAGCGCCCCGCGATGTTGGCCCTCGCCGGAGACGTGGCCGGCCGTCGGATCCTGGACGCCGGCTGTGGCACCGGGCCCCTGTCTGCTGCTCTGCGCGATCGCGGTGCGGTCGTCACCGGCATCGACGCCAGCGCCGAAATGCTGGCGTTGGCCAGGCGGCGCCTGGGTGACGACCTGGCCCTGCACCTGGTCGACCTGCGCGACCGTCTGCCGTTCGCCGACGGAGCGTTCGACGACGTGGTCGCGTCACTGGTGCTGCACTACCTGGAGGACTGGGGGCCGACGCTGGCCGAGATGCGGCGAGTGCTCAGGCCCGGCGGCCGACTGATCGCGTCGGTGGACCATCCTTTCGTCGCCTACATGATCAGCAAGCCTCGGCCTGACTACTTTGCGACCACCGGTTATGACTTCAACTGGATGCTCAACGGCCGGTCCGTCCCGATGAGGTTCTGGCGCAAGCCGCTGCATGCGAT
This sequence comes from Frankia sp. CcI49, assembly GCF_001983215.1. Taxonomy (NCBI): domain Bacteria; kingdom Bacillati; phylum Actinomycetota; class Actinomycetes; order Frankiales; family Frankiaceae; genus Frankia; species Frankia sp. CcI49. The sequence continues at coordinate 112,648 of NZ_MOWP01000035.1, read as the reverse complement.
GACCGATGCCTTCACCACCGCCGGCTTCCGCCTTTCCGCCATCAGCGAGCCGCAGCCCGACCCGGCCGCCCGTGAGCTGTTCCCCGACGGCTTCCACGATCTTTCGACCAAAACCACCTTCCTGTTCTTCGTCCTCGATGTGCCGCCGCCGGCCGCGGGCTCGGTCGACGAATCGGCTGTGGATAACGAGCGGAGCCAGAACCCGCCAGCGAGTACCGAACATGCCCAGTAGCCACACCCAGGTCTCAGTGCTCCTCGTGGACGACGAAGAGCTGGTGCGGGTGGGTCTGCGGGCCATCCTGGAGTCGCGCGGCGAGATCGTCGTCGTCGGGGAGGCCGCCGACGGCTCGCAGGTCGTGCCACTGATCCGGGAGACAAACCCGGACGTCGTCATCATGGATGTGCGGATGCCGAAGGTCGACGGTCTCGCCGCCATTCGGGAAATCCTCAAAGAAGTCGCCGAGCCTCCGAAGATCCTGGTGCTGACCACCTTCGAGATGGACGACTACGTCTACGAGGCGCTCCGTGGTGGGGCCAGTGGGTTCCTGCTCAAACGAGCCCGGCCGGAAGAGATCATCCAGGCCGTCCGAACGATTGCCTGCAGCGACATCCTGCTGTTTCCCGAAGCAATCCGACACATGGCAGGAAGCCGACGGAACCGGGTGGCCCACGAGACGATGCGACGGGCCGCGCTCACCGATCGGGAGTCCGAAGTACTTCGACTGATCAGCGAAGGACTGTCCAACAACGAGATCGCCAGCCGGTTGTACCTCGGCGCCCAGACCGTCAAAACCCACGTGAGCAGCGTGCTCGCCAAGCTCGGCGCCCGTGACCGCACCCAGGCGGTCATCATCGCCTACGAATCCGGATTCGTGAGCTCCGGCAACCCCTGACCGTCCAGCGCCGGTGACGCGATCATCCAGGCCACCGTCAGGCGTAGGCGTCTTCGTCCCTCTCCGGACCACGGCGCGATGGGCCATCATTTCACTCGTGTCCCGCACCCGACGATCACCTGGCAGCCGGACCGCCCTCGACGTTCTCCGTGGACTGTTGAGACCACCCGACCCGGATGCCGTCAGTCGGCTCACAGCCGAGATGGACGCCGGCCTGCTCGTCGGAAATCCCGTGGCTGTCTCATGTTTTCTCCGCGGCACCGCGGACACGATGCCATCTCGTTGGTCTTTCGGGGTTCTGATCCTCGACGGGAGAACGTTGACGTGGCGGTCCTTCTACTACTGGCGTCGTAACCAGGTGACCCGCCTGCCGTCCCGGCTCGACGTCGAGCAGGTGCGCGAGGTCCGGGGCGCGGAGAGTTTCAAGATCAAGGCGGATCTGTTCAGGATCGTGGTCTGCCAGTCGACGTCAGGACGACTGGAGCTCGGGATACCGGCGCCTGATGTACCGCTCGTGCGGCGCGCAGTTCAACGTGATCAGGGAGAACCTTTTCCTGTCTCGGGCTGAGCTGAGCTGACCGCCACCGGCATCGATTGGGGGATCAGGAGCGGGGGCGGTGGGCCCCAAGAAAGTCGTCGACAAGATCATGAACTGCCTCGACCGCGGAAGGCGGAGCGGCTGAGTTCAGGACTTGTCCTGGATCTCCCAGACGTGGTCGAGGGCGTGCCAGGCGAATCGGCGGGCGGCATAGGCCGGTGGCCAGCCGCCGCCGGTGAGCGGCACGCCGTCCGCGGGAGTGCCCAGCACCTCGAGGATCTCGGCACGCAGGGCGGTCAGGGCGGCCCGGTCGTCGGCAGGGAACGGCCGACGCCGGATGCCGATCTTCCGTGCGTAGGCGCGCTCGTTGTCGATGACATGGGCGACGATCTCGTCGCGGTCGCGCCCGCCGCCGCGGGGCCCCTTGCGGAGCGTTCGCGGGGCTGACCGGGCGAGGTCGTCAAGGGTGCGCCAGGCGGTCTGGAGTACCGCGACGGTGCGCTGCGCCGCCGCGACACGGTAGGGGCCGCTGTCCTCGGCGACGGGCACGCCGGGCGCGCCCCAGTCGGTGGTGTTGACGCCGGTCACCGTGTCGACGACGGTGATCGGCCCGGGGTCGAAGGTCAGCCCGGCGTCGGTGGTGATCAGCCGGTACCGGTCGGCGTACGCGGTCATCGCGGCCACGGCGCGGTCCTCGGTGCTGCCGATGCGCGCCCAGCCGGGCCAGTCCAGCGCGCAGGCGACGATCTTCGTCCGACCCTTTTCCAGGTAGATGCGTGTCATCGCTCGGTCGCTCCTTGATCTGAGCAGGTGGCCTGGTCAGGCCGGTACCAGCCATCCTGGAGACTCCTGAGGACAGGTTCGTTCCTCAGCTCGGAGGGAGCTGCGCGCGGATGCTGGAAACGTCGGCTCGGCTGTTACGGCTGCTGTCCCTGCTGCAGTCCCGGCGTGACTGGCCCGGCGCCGAGCTCGCCGAGCGCCTCGGCGTCACCACCCGCACGGTGCGCCGCGACGTCGACCGGCTGCGCGACCTCGGCTACCCCGTCGAGTCCGCCACCGGCACCCGCGGCGGGTACCGGCTCGGCGCGGGCGCCGCCCTGCCCCCGCTGCTGCTCGACGACGACGAGGCCGTCGCCGTGGCCGTCGGCCTGCGCGCCGCCACCGGGACGGTCACCGGGATCGAGGAGACGTCGCTGCGTGCGCTGGCCAAGCTCGAACAGGTCCTGCCATCCCGGCTGCGCCACCGGGTCGACGCGATGCGGTCCGCCATCCTGCCGCTGACCGGTCCCGGCCCGACCGTGGACCCGGACCTGCTCCTCGCACTGGCCGCCGCCTGCCGGGCTCACGAAGGCGTCCGCTTCGGCTATCAGCAGCGCACCCGCCGCGTCGAGCCATACCGCCTCGTGCACACCGGCCGGCGCTGGTATCTGCTCGCCTTCGACCTCGACCGTGACGACTGGCGCACCTTCCGTGTCGACCGCATGGACCCGGCGCCACCGCAGCCCGGGCCACGCTTCACGCCCCGGCCCGAGCCCGCCGAGGGAGCGCACGCCTACGTCGCGAACGCCCTCACCGCCGCTCCGTACCGGTACCAGGCGACCATCCTGTTCCACGCGCCGCTTCAGGTCGTCGCCGAGCACACCTCGCCCACCGCAGGCCGGCTCGTGCCCCGAGACGCCGACAGCTGCCTGTTCCACGCGGGTGGCGACTCCCTCGACAAGATCGCCCTTTACGTCGCCCTGAAGGGCATCGACTTCCAGGTCCTCGACCCGCCCGAGCTCAGAGACCACATCCGCGCGCTCGCCCGCCGGCTCGGCCGCGCCGCCTCAGCCACGGAGCTGGCCGGTACCGGCAACGCGGAAAGCTGAGGACGGGGATTGTCTGCAAGGATCCCCAGCGTTCCGGGCATGAGCGAAACGATCACCCGGTTTCGGATCGACATCCCCCAGGCGGACCCTCGACGACCTGCACCGCCGACTGGCAGAGCCGTGCGCTGGCCCAGCGAGCTGCCCGGTGTCGGCTGGCTGGCCCGTCCGCTTGACGAAGTAGTGATTGGCCACTACCTTCGTTCTTGTGGCAGCGGCAGGGGCAAGGTTGACGGCAGAGGAACGCCGTGTGTCGGTGCTCGCCGCCGCGGTGTCGGAGTTCGCGCGGGGTGGGCTGGAGGGCACGTCGACCGAGTCGATCGCGTCGGCGGCCGGAATCTCCCAGCCCTACCTGTTCCGGCTGTTCGGCTCGAAGAAGGGCCTGTTCCTGGCGGCCGTGAAGGAGACCTTCGCCCGGACGGTCGCGGCCTTCGAGGCCGCGGCGGGGGAGCGGTCCGGCCAGGAGGCCATGACCGCGATGGCTGTGGCCTACAACGACCTGCTGGCCGAACCCAGCTACCTGCTGATGCAGATGCAGGCATACGCGGCCTGTGGTGATCCGGACATCCGGGCCGCGACGCGGCGGGGTTTCCGGGATCTCTGGTACGCGGTCGAGCGTCTCAGTGGCCTGGACGTCGACGTCGTACGTGCCTTCTTCGCCATGGGGATGCTCTGCAACGTCTCGGCGGCCATGGACCTGCCTGCCCTCGACGAGCGCTGGGCGCAGATCATCTGCACGGATGGCGCGGGCATCGGGGTGAGCAAGAAGGTGCTGGCCGAAGGCTTCACGGGCCCGGTCTCCGAGCCCGCCGACGCCGATGTGGCCGGCATCGACTGAGTAGCAAAACGAGTCATCCGCGGAATTTTTTTTGGCCGCGGAAGGAAGTGGTCAGTCACTACCTTGGAGGGAAGGCCTGATGGCCACCGACCGGAACCGCCTCACCTGGACCTTCGTCGTCACCTGCCTCGCCGCCTTCATGACCTCCCTGGACAACCTGGTGGTCACGATGGCGCTCCCGTCGATCCGCGAGCACCTCCACGCCAGCCTGGCCGAGCTGGAATGGACCGTTAACGCCTACACCCTCAGCTTCGCCGTCCTCCTGCTGCCCGCGGCGGCGCTGGGGGACAGGCTCGGCCGGCGCCGTGTCTTCGCCGCCGGGCTGACGATCTTCACCGTGGCCAGCGCCGCCGCCGCACTGGCACCGGGCGTCGGCACGCTCATCGCCGCCCGGGCCGTGCAGGGAGTCGGTGGGGCGATCGTGCTGCCGCTGTCGATGACCCTGCTGTCGGCCGCGGTCCCGGCAGAGCGCCGCGGCGCCGCACTGGGCATCTGGGGCGCGGTCTCCGGCCTGGCCATCGCGCTCGGGCCGCTGGTCGGCGGGGCCATCACGCAGGGCGCGGCCTGGCAGTGGATCTTCTGGGTGAACGTCCCGCTGGGCCTCGCTGTGATCCCCCTGGCCTTCACCCGCCTCACCGAAAGCCGTGAGCCGTCCAGCCGGCTGGACGTCACGGGAACCGTCCTGGTCAGCCTGGGCCTGTTCGGGGTGGTCCTCGGTGTGGTCCGTGGGCAGGACCACGGCTGGACGAGCGCCGGGGTGCTAAGTGCACTGATCGCCGGCGCGGTCGGACTGGTCGCGTTCGTCGCCTGGGAGCTGCGGTCCGAGCGGCGCGGCGGCGCACCGATGCTGCCGGTGAGCCTGTTCCGCCGCCGCGGGTTCGCCGCGGTCAACGCGGTCGCGGTGCTGTTCTCCTTCGGGATGTTCGGATCGATCTTCCTGATCTCCCAGTACCTGCAGAACGTCATGGGCTACTCACCGCTGGGCGCCGGCCTGCGCACCCTGCCCTGGACGGTGATGCCGCTGATCGTCGCGCCGATCGCCGGCCCGCTGTCCGACCGGATCGGCGGGCGCCCGTTGATGGTCACCGGCCTGGCCATGATGACCGCCGGGCTGCTGTGGCTGCGCGCTGACCTGGCCCCCGACACGTCGTTCCTGACCCTTGTCCCCGCCTTCGTCGTCTCCGGCGTCGGCATGGCCCTGTTCTTCGTCCCGGTCGCGAACGTGGTCATGGGGTCGGTTCCGACCGAGTTCGAGGGCGTGGCCTCCGGGGTCAACAACGCTTTCCGTGAGGTCGGCGGCGTCTTCGGTATCGCGGTCCTCGCCTCGGTGTTCGCCGCGGCCGGTGGCTACGCCAGCGCCGCCGACTTCACCGACGGCATCCGCGTCGCCCTGGTCGTCGGCGCGGTCGCGACCGGCGTCGGAACGCTCGGCTCCCTGCTCGTCCCCCGCCACCGGACGTCCCCCGCCGACGAGCTCACCGACCGGACCGACATCCGCACCGACGCACCGGCCCGGAGCCTCGGCTACGAGCCCGCCGGTACCTGACGGCCCCGCGGCCTTCCCGCCGGGGCGGATCCGGTCAGATTGCGAATCCCCGCCACGCCCACGCCCACGCCAACAGCCGGGACGCCGGCCGCCCACGCTGCGGAATATCACCCGCAGCCCGGGCGGCCGGCCCCTGACTTTCAGTGATCCTTCTCCGTATCACCGTCCACGGTCAGGGAAACGCAGGTCTGGGTCGATGAGGGAAAAGGCTCCGTTACCGCCGGGGGCGGAAATAGTTTCTGACCGCATAAGCGGTGGTCTTCGCACCGATCTTCGCACCCTCGATGTCGGCCGTCCGGGTGTGGATGCCACCCCAGATACGGGCCTCGATCACCTCGGCGATGGCCTGCGAGAAGCTCCGGAAATACCGGGTGGTGCCCGAGGCCTCGCTGTAGGCGCTGAAGGCTATGTCGTCCCGGCCGAAGAAGTACGCCAACGCCGACATGCTCGCTGCCGTGAAGCAGGTGTGCCCCGAGGTGAAATCGGGGTGCGGTGGTGTCACGAGCAGCGGCATCCAGTTCGGGTCGGCCGCGGTGGCCGGGTTGCCGTCGGTGTCCGCCAGCTGGATCGCGGTCACCGGCCGCCAGAACATCCAGGCCGCCTTCTCGTTGTAGCAGGCGGTGGTCGCGTCGGCCTCGGAGATGTCCACCATGGCGAACATCCGTGCCGTCTGCAGGACGGTCAGGCGCTGGCCGGTGGCCAGCTGCCGCTTGATCTCCCACTCGCCCAGGTGACGGTCATGCCACCAGATCGCGGCCTGCGTCTGGTCGAGGGTGCGGGTGCGGCTGTTGACCGCGCCGATCTCCTTGACCTCGTTGAGGTCGCGGGCGTACTGGGCGGAGGTCAGCGCGGGTGGGCCGGCGCTGCGGAACATCGACGTACTCGGCAGGAGGAACGGCCTGAGCTTCGCCACCCACGCCGTGTCGGAGGCGTAGGTGGGCGGGGTCGGCCGCCACTGGCCGGGCTCGGTACCCATCGGCCAGGCCGGGTCGCCGAACGCCCCGTCACCCTGGCGCGCCCGGATCATCGCGGCGGCGGTCTGGCTGCCCACCGAGACCCCGCCGCGCTTCGCGGCACTGTCCGGGACGGTCGCCATCCACTCGTCGTACTGTGCCTGCAGACGCGCCTGCTGAGCTGGGAAAAGCGAGCTGAGAACCTGGAAGGCCGCGGTGCCGACCGCCGCGTTCACCGATTCGCGGCCGTTGGTGCGCGGAGCGCTGAGATAGGGCTCGTAGGGGCGCCCGGAGATGGCGTTCACCGCGTCGTAGACCGCTCCGTGCACCATCGCGAAGCTGCGCGCCTGCACCTGCGGCTGCTGCCCGGCCACATCCCAGATCGCGGTCTGCGCGTTACGGTCCCAGACGATGACGGCATTTGGCGAGGTGTTCGCGAACGCGCCCGGCGCGGGCGAGGCGCCGGCCGCGACCGGCACACCGGCGGCAATGAAACCGGCGACGACCGTGCACATTAATTTTCGACGAAATCGACCCGAGCGCACCACAGTTGGTCTCCCTTGCTCGCGGGCAGAAAAGGCGAGAGATGGACAGATGTCCAGCGTGAACTCCGGTCATGATGTCACCACGAGATCAAGGGCGTAGCGCTTTGAAGCGCGACGTGCTGTTTCGGCAGGTCCGGGCGTTACCGCCTTCAGGTATCGGCGTGACGTTCCCCGTTCCCGGCGGAGCCCCGGGTAGCCAGCCGACCAGGCGCTGCGATGGTCCGGCATGCTGGGCGGATGCGTGAAGTGAGTATTCGTGACGACGTCATCCGCCTGGGTCAGTTCCTCAAGCTCGCCGACGTCGTGGAGGCGGGCGCGGAGGTCAGGACAGTGCTGGCCAACGGGGACGTCCAGGTCAACGGCGAGGTCGAGACCCGTCGCGGCCGTCAGCTACGGCGGGGAGACGAGGTCACCCTGGCCGGTGTGCAGCTTCGCGTCGGCTGACCCACCGCCTGCCGCGGCCACGCGCGGGGCGCGGTACGTCGCCGCCCGGCGAACTCCGCCCCGCCGCCCCGGGACCCCGCTGTCCCGGGACCCCGCGGTTCCGCGACCCCGCGGTTCCGCGACCCCGCGGCCTGCGGCCCCTGCTTCGTTCTCGGTGGCTGCGAACGGCGTGTGCCGAAGCGGCGCGCGAGGAACCGGCTCAGCCGGCTCAGCCGGCTCAGCCGCCGAAATCGCCGGCGTTCTGCGGGCGCCAGTCCGCCGACCGCAGCCACGCCCCCATCGTCAGGACCTTCGGGTGCAGGGCGCGCAGGGCCGGCAGATCGGGCTGTTCCATCGCGCCGGAATCGAACCAGGCGAACATCTTCGCGACCTCCTCGTCGAAGGCGCGCAGCTGCTCGAGCGGGGTCTGGTGAAAACGTGCCGGGATTCCGGCCGCCTCGCCGAACCGTTCGGCTATCTCCGAGGCGGCGAGATGGTCGCCCGCGATCACCAGGGTCTGACCGACGAACGCCGCCGGCTCGCCGAACGCCAATGCCGCGAACTCGCCGATGTCGGCCATCGAGATCAGCGGCAGCCGGCTGGACGGGCGCAGGGCGAGGGAGACGACCAGCCCGTTCTCGGTCAGGACGGGGCGGGTGACGGTCGTGAAGTTCTCCATGAAGAACACCGGCCGCAGGACGGTGGCCGGCAGGCCGAGATCCCGGATGTGCGCTTCGACGAGCCCCTTGCTTTCCAGATGCGGAACGCCGGTGTCCTGGTCGGCGCCGGCAACCGAGCTGTAGACGAGGTGGTCGACACCGGCCTGCGCCGCGAGGTCGGCGACGCACTTTCCGCGCCGTACCTCGGACTCGACGTCCGCCAGGCTCACGGTGCCCGAGGTCACGCTGCTCAGCATCAGGAAGACGCCGCTCACGTCCGCCATGGCCGTGCGGATCGATGCCGGGTCGTCCAGATCGCCGACGACGAGCCGGGCCCCCGCCGCCTGAAGCGCTCGCGCCGCGGGCCGCTGCGGGTCACGTACCAGCGCGTGCACCTTCCGCCCGCGTCCCAGCAGCGCTCGGGCCACCGCACCGCCCTGCTGTCCGGTCGCGCCGATGACAAGAACTGAATTCTCACGATCATCCATGGGGCGTAAAGCTAGCCACGGTCACCGCCGACAACCTGGTTGCGATGGTGATACCCAGGACTCCTGGACAGCAAGGGGACGAGGATCTATGCACCGCGCCGAACTGGCCACCTTCCTGCGCGCGCGACGGGCAGCCCTGCGGCCCGCGGACGTCGGCCTGCCCGACGGCGTCGGCCAGCGGCGGACTCCCGGCCTGCGCCGCGAGGAGGTGGCCGAGCTGGCCGGGCTCTCGCTCACCTGGTACACGTGGCTGGAGCAGGGCCRCCCGATCGCGGCGTCCGCGCAGGTCGTGGACGCGCTGGCCCGCGCACTGCGGCTCGATGCCGACCAGCACCGGCACCTGCGTGTCCTGGCCGGCCTGCCGGTGCCGCCGGCGCGAACCGCCCCGGACGAGGTCGAGCCCCGGGTCCAGCGCCTCGTCGACGCGACCGCGCCGAACCCGTCCGTCATGTTCGACCGGTACTTCGACTTCATCGCCTGGAACGCCCCGTACGTTCGGATCAGGCATGATCCCGCCGTGTTACCTGAAGGCCGGCGCAATCTGCTGTGGATGATGTTCACGGACAGGGAGAACCGCGCACGAATGCCGTTCTGGGAAGCGGCCGCGCGGGCTGTGCTGAGCCAGTTCCGCGCGGCCGTGGGCCAGCGCCCGGACGACGCCCGGTTCGTGGAGCTGGTCCGTGCGCTGACCGAGGCGAGCCGCGAATTCGGCCAGTGGTGGAACACCTACCCGATCCGGGATTTCAGACCGGCGACGATTTCGATCGACCATCCGGCCACCGGCCGAATCGCCCTGGACGTCTACCAGCTGCGACCGGTGGAATACCCGGACCTTCTGCTGGTCATGCAGGTTCCGACAACCCCCGACGACCTGCGCCGCGCCCTCTCGCTGGTCGACCACTGACCGTAACTCAACTCAACTCAACGCAGCGCGGTCCTCGCGGTGCCGTTCAGATATCGGCTGCGTTCGGGGGGATGGCGTCGAGGACGGCGAGGGCGTCGCTGAGCATGGTGGCGAGGTCGCCGCCATGGAAGCTCCAGCGTGCGTGTGCGGCGATCATGACTGCCGCGGCGGCGACCGCGAGCATCGTGGGTTGGAGGCTGTCGCGTGCGGTGCCAAGGCGGGTGCTGAGGAAGTCGCCGAGGACCGCGTTGAGTTCCAGGACGTTGATGCCGAGCATCACGTTGCTGGCGGCCGGGCTGACCATGGAGATACGGATCCAGCGGGCGACGTCGGTGGTGTCCTCGGCGGCGACGACGTCGTGGACAGCCCATCGGATGGAGCGCATGGGTGGTTCGTCGGCTGCTCGGGCGGCCAACGCGGTGGCGATGGCCTGTGCCCGGCGGCGGACACCGGCGCGCAGAAGATCGTCTTTGGTGGGGAAGTAGCGGTAGAAGGTACGGATGGAGATCCCTGCGGCGTTCGCGATGTCACCTGCGGTCACCGCGTCGAATCCGTGCAGTTCGAACAGGTTGAGGGCGGCGGATTCGACAGCCCGGGCCGCGGCTTCCCGCCGGTCGGCCCGGGCCTGTTCCACATGCGGTGATGTCCTGTACGGACGCTTCGCCGTCCCGCCCGCCACCGTTTCCCCCTGTGCCCGCCTGTGCCTGTGTCCGCGACGGCAGTCTGCGCCGTTTCGACCAGGCTAGCTTCGGGGGCGGCTGGTGGCCGGGGTCAGCTGATGGTGGGCAGGGCCAGGGCGGATCCGCCGGCGCCGGTGGCGATGGCGACGTCGACCGGTGTCGAGTTCTGGGTGAGCATCGACGAGGCGCCGCCGGAGATCCGCAGGGCGATGCGATGGCCTGCGGCGAACTGCCAGTCGTCGGCCCGGATCGGGATGGTGTAGGTGACGGATTCGCCCGCCTGCACCGGCATCGGCACGACGTCGGACGTCCGGTGGCTGGCGCGCAGGAAGCCGTTGTTGACCAGGGTCTGCGTGCCATCGGTGCCGACGTCGAGCAGTTCGACGTAGAAGTTGGCGTCCGTTCCGGTCAGCGTGGCCTTCAGGGTGAGCGTGGAATGGCCGAAGATCGACGTCGCGGTGGTGAGCGGGCTGGTCTGGAACAGGACCGATCCTCCGGAGGTCGAAGGATCCTGCGGCTGGTGGAATGTCGCGGTTCCGGCCGTTCCGGCCGTTGTGCTCGCGGTGCCGGTGGTGCTCGCGGTGCCGGTGGTGCTGGCGGTGTTGAGGGCGAACGACTGCGTTGCCGCGTCGTTCGGGTCGTAGCCGACGATCTCGCGCCAGCCCGGCGCGGAAGCGGTGGCACCCGCGTAGCTGACGAAGGTTGGCTTGGCCGGGATCGGGACGTCGGGCAGCTGCTTGGTCCAGTGATCGAACCAGGCGAGCACGATTCCGGGGGCGAGCCCGTCGGAGTTGCACAGCGGTCCGCAGTTCGGGTAGGTCAGCGGGAGCAGGTGGGTCCACTGGCCGTAGATTGCCCAGGTCCTGCCCAAGGCGCCCTCGATGTTGGCCAGTTCGCCGGAACGGAAGTACTGGTCGACCCAGCCGCCCATGGTGAACACAGGAACATTGATGGAGTCGTGACGGCCAAGGAATGACCGTGACTGCCAGTAGTCGTCGTAGGTGGGGTGGGCGCGGTTCGTCGCGTACTCGTTGGCGGGGTTGATCACTCCACCGCTCATGAGCTCGGCGGTGCCGGGCCAGTTGTCGATGTCGCCGCCTTCGGTGGCCTTGATGCCACCGGGGTAGATCACATCGTGGTACAGGTCGGACGGAGACTGCAGCGGCGCGATGGCGACGAGGTGCGGGGGCTGGTTGATCGCGGTGGCGTAGGTGGTGTCGCCGCCGTAGCTCTCGCCGGTCATCCCGATCCGGCCGTTGGAGAAGGGCTGCGCCGCCAGCCACTCCACGAGGTCGTAGCCGTCCTTGCCGTCCTGGGCCGACATGGCGTTCTGCCAGGTGCCGCCGGAGCCGCCGACACCACGCAGCGTGCAGACCAGGGCGTTGTAGCCGCGCGTCGCGAAATAAGTCGCCTCACTGTTGACGTAGGTGTCGTGTAACAGCGAGTACGGGGTGAACTCGGTGACGATGCCGGGGAAGGCTCCCGCGGCCGGCGCGCTGTTGGTCGCGGGACGAACCAACGTACAGCTCAGCTGGGTGCCGTCCCGGGTCGGGACCGTGACCTTGGTGGTGATGGACTGGTAGGTGGCCTCGCGGTCGTAGCTCCACCATGCCTTCGTCTGGGCCGACAGCGGCTGCGCGCTGACCGACCCGGACGAAGGCGGCGAGGAAGGCTGCCCAGACAGCTCTCCCGTCGAGATCGGCAGGCAGGCGGACGCCGTCAGCGCGGCGACGGCCAACGCGGCGACCGGAGCGAGGCGACGCAGCGGCGTTCGCCTTGGAGTGGCCATACGAGGCCCCCTTCCATTTGGGTGGCACAGCGTGTCACGCAAATGTGTGCGGGGGCGAGACGTCCTTACGACTTGGCCTCCCGCGGATTCGGGCCCCACCGGCCGCCTGGTCGGCGCCTGGCTTGCCCGCCGCGCGGTGGCCTGCACAAAGGCCACCGCCGCAAACGGCCTCGACCAGATACGCGGATACCGGCGCGCATTACCACGAAAGTGCCGCCGGCCGGGATGGATCAGGCCGTCGGCATGCCCGGCCATTCAGCTCACGCATCGTGCTGGCCTGTCGGCCAATCCCGGCGTCCGGCGCTGGTTGGACGCCACCTCGCCAGTGAGATCCCATTGACCGGCCCGGCCCGGACGCGGTCAGCCGCGGGGAAACCGGTCGTTGAAGGTCTCTGCGGCAAGCTGATCGAAGAGCGCCCGGGCGCGTGCGTCCTCGGCGTCAAGGTGCTCATCCATAGCCGTCTCCGCCTCCTCATCGGTGGGAAAGCGCAGACTGTCCAGCGCCGCGCAGTGGCAGGTGACCTGCCACTGGCCGTCGAGGTCCTGGTCGATGGTGGCGCCGGTGCAGCTTTCGTCGCCCAGCAGGAACAGGGGCATGGAGCGGAGCCCCGGCGGCTCCGGGCTCTTCAGAACCACGTCGCACCGTCGATCCGAGAGCGGGTGGCTGTGAACAGCCGAATCGGCTGCGGCCTCAGTCGGATACTCGCCGTTGAGGGCGCCACACCAGCAGTGCACCCACCACCGCTCGTCAGCTCCGCCTGCTTCCACCGCGTTCTCCTCTGCTGCATGGGCCCGCCGGATGCGTATGCAGCGTCCCATCGCCCTGGTCCGGCCCACGGGCAGCCCATCGGTGAGGTCTGTCCAGGCAACGACCGCTGGAACTCAAGCCGGCAGGACGAGGGCCTGAATCCCGGGCCGTGCCGGTGCGGATGCCCGGAAGGGAACGACCACACGCGGGCACGACCCGGGTCGGCCGCCGGAATGGGTACCTACCCGGCGGCCAGGTTCACGGCCAGGTCGGTAGCCGTACCGCGGTTCCGCGGCACCGCGCGGTACCGGACGGCATCAGGCCGGGGAGTAGCGCAGCACTCGGCTTCCGGTCAGCTGGGCCATCCAGACGGCGTCGCCCGGACCGTAGTTCAGCTCCGCGGGTGGGCCGAGGGGGCCGCCGGGCACCGAGGTCTCCGTGAAAACGCCGGTCGCCGGGTCGTAGGCACCAAGCTTGTCGCGGAGAAGATAAGTGAAGTAGATCTTCCCCTGCGGTGAGGAGCAGATCCCGATCGGGAACGACAGTGGGACCGGCACCGGGACCTCGCTGACCGAACCGGTAACCGTGTCGATCCGTCCGAGCTTGCTGGCACCGAGCTCGGTGAACCAGACATATCGGCCGCCATCCGTCTCGGCACGCATCACGAACGGGACCGCGAGGAGGCTCGGGACCGGGTATTCGGTGATCGTTCTGGTCGTTGCGTCAATGCGGCCGATCTTGTTCCCGAGAGCCTCGGTGAACCACACATCGCCGTTCGAGCCGGTGAAGACACCAATCGGCAGCGCACCCGGCGTGGGCACCGGGTAGGACGTGAAGGTCTTCGTCGCGATGTCGAACCGGCCGATCGTGTTGGCGGTGGTCTGGGTGAACCAGATCGCCCCGGCCGGGTCGGCGGCCAGGTCGTTGAAGGGGAAGAGATTACCCCCCACGCCGGGAACCGAGTAAAGGGCGAACGCCTTCGTCTGCGGGTCGATGCTGCCGAGCTGGTTGCGCAGACCGTTGGCGAAGTAGATCTTGCCGTCCGGCCCGGCCGTGATCGCGCACGGCAGGGCGGTAACCGGTGCGGGTGTCGCGACCGGCAGATTCAGCCAGTTTAGCGACGCCGGCAGCTGTGCGGTGGACCAGGGAATCGGGAATTCCGCTGTTTCGCCGGTCGCCGGGTCGATGCGGCCGATCCTGTTGGCGAGTGCTTCGACGAACCAGGCCGCCCCGTCCGGCCCACCCGCCGTGACACAGGGAATCGACGCCGGGGTGGGGGTCGGGTACGAGGTGAACGTGCCAGCCGCCTGGGCCGGGGCCGCGGCAGAAAGCGCGAGAGCACCCATAGCGGCAGCCAGCCCCACGGCGACTACGCGGTGACGAGCGCGGGCTCGCTCCAGTAAGGGAAACAAGGCTCCTCCTTCATGATGAGAGGCGGATTTCGGCGGAATTCTCGCAGAGCGCATCGTGGCCTCAACCCGGTTTTACGGTCTGCATGTGCTGCCCGCGGCCGGTGATGGTCGCGCTGCGGCGAAGCGTTGCGTTGCGCGGCGCCGCGCCGCGCTGGTCGGAGTTCGACGAGTCGGCCTCCACGCTCCGGGTTGAACGCCAGGTAACCCGGGCGCGCGGGGTGAGAGGCTGGAGACCGGCCCGACAAGGAGCCAGGTTGGAACACGCGTGTTCGCACTACCCGCGGTCGGCGCAGAGCGGCCACCGCGGTGATGCTCGCGAGAACGCGACATTCAGGAGAGGAACGAGCTTGGGGGCACCGGGCCTGGTGGGCCGCCGACGCGAGCGTGCCGCCATCTCCGGCTGGCTTGCCGCCGCCTTCGGTGGGGCGCCGATGCTGGTGCTGTGCGGAGGTGAGCCGGGCATCGGCAAGACCCGGCTGGCCACGGAGGCGGCCGACATGGCGGCGGCCGGCGGCGCACTCACCCGGTGGGCACGGGCGCATGAAGGCGTCGGTACCCCTCCTTTCTGGCTGTGGCGGCAACTGCTGCGTTCCGACCTGGCAGGGGAGGGGAACGGCCCGGCGGATCTGCCGACGACGATCGAGGCGAACTCGGAGGCCGACCGGATCGCGCTGTTCGACGCCGTCGTCCGCCGGGTGTTCGCGCTCGCCGAGCGTTCCGGCCTGCTGCTGGTGGTCGAGGATGCGCAGTGGGCGGACGAGCCGTCGCTCCTGCTGTTGCGCTACCTGGCTCGCGAGCTGCGCGGAGCGCGGGTGCTGGTCTTGGCCACCCATCGGACGGTAGGTGCCGGTGACGCGGCGCCGTGGCGCAGGATTCTCCCGGACCTGGGCCGGGAGCCGGTGACCGTGCAGGTGCCGCTGGCCGGACTGGACGAGGCGGAGACCGCCCACCTGGTACGGGCGGTCACCGATACGGACGTGGCCGACGACGTGGCGAGGGAGGTGCACCGGCGGACCGGCGGCAACCCGTTCTTCGTCCGGGAGCTGGCCCGGATGCTGCCGACGGACGCGGCTCTGGCCGGCCGGCGGCTGCCGGCGTCGCTCGTCGAGGTGGTGGGGCAGCGCGCGGCGGGCCTGTCCGGCCCGGCCCGCCGGATGCTGGCGGCGGCCGCGGTGCTGGGAGAGCAGTTCTCGGTGGCGACGGTGGCGGCGATGGCTGGCCGACCACCGCTGGACTGCCTGCCACCGCTGGAGGAAGCAGCCGACGCCGGGCTGATCGCTGCCGCTGACACCGCCGGGGCCTGGCGATTCGTCCACGCGCTGGTGTGCGAGGCGATCGAGGCTGACACGCCGGCCCAGGAGCGGCTGCGGCTGCACCGGTCCGCGGCCGAGGCGCTCGAGCGCGTCTACGCGGGGCAGATCGACGACCGGCTGGCGGACATCGCACGGCACTGGGCCGCGGCCGCGCTCGATGACCCGCGGCCTGCCGTGGCCTGGGCCCGGCGGGCCGCGGACGCCGCCCTGCGCTCCCTCGCGTATGAGGAGAGCGCACGGCTCTACCAGCTCGCGCTCGACGCGGGCGGGCCGACGGTCGACCGACAGCTGCGCTGTCGGCTGTTGATCGACCTCGCCGGTGCCCGCTGGAGGGCCAGGGACATCGAGCCGTGCCGGACCGCGACGACGGAGGCAGTTGCGCTCGCCCGCCGGATCGGCCGGGTGGACCTGATCGCCCAGGCCGCCCTCGGTATCGAGCCCATCGGCGCGATGGCCTGGGACCTGGGGCTGCGCCAGTGGTGTGACGAGGCGCTCGCCGGGCTCGACCTGGTTGCCTTGACTGACCCGGCTGACCCGGCTGACCCGGCTGACCCGGCTGACCCGGCTGACCCGGCTGCTCTGGCTGACCCGGCCGATCTGTCCCGCCGGGCGCGCCTGCTCGCCAGATCGGCCGAGAGCTCCGTGTATCTGAACGACGTCACCGCGGCGGAGGAGAGCAGCCGGCAGGCGTTGGAGATCGCCGCCGACGTCACCGATCCGGCCGCGGTGATCGCTGCTCTGAGGTCCCGCCAGCTGTGTCGCAGCGGTCCGGAACACGTGGACGAGCGTGCCGGGCTCGCCGATCGGATGACCGAGATCGGGCGTACGCTGCGCCGCTCCAGGGAGGAGATGTGGGGTCGGCTGTGGCGGATCGACACCTACTGGGAGCGTGGGGACCTGGCGGCTGTCACGGCTGAGCTGCCCCGGCTGGCCTGGTGCGTCGAGCAGGTCGGCGGCCCGATCGCCCACTGGCACCTGCTCGTCGTACGTGCCGCGCTCGCCGGCGCGCTTGGCCGCTACGGCGAGGCGCTCGAGCTCGGCCGCGCGGCCCTCGGAACACTCCCCGCCGACAGCCACCCGACCGCGTCAGGCGCGTACCGGTCGCTGGAGTGCATGATCGCCGCCCACATCGGCCACGAGCGGGTGGCGACCAGCCAGCCGTCGGACCCGCCGGACCCCTCGGACCCGCCGGACCCGCGGACCGGCCGATCTACCGGTGGTGGCGAGGCACGAACGGGGATCTTCCGCGGGCCTCTCGGGACCGCGCACATGCTCGTCCTCGCCGGCCGGAGGGCCGAGGCCCTCGGTGTCTACCGGGAGGCCGGGCCAGTGCGGAGCTGGCATCCGCCGCCGTACTGGCGGGTGCCGACCTGGGCGTTCGGGTCCGCGGTCGCGGTTGCCGTCGGCGAGCGCCATGACGTCGAGTTCCTGTACGACCTGCTGCTCGCCGAACGCGGGCGCTTCGTGGTCGGCGGTGCCGGGACCGCCAACTATCTGGGCCCTGTCGAGCTCCACCTCGGCCGGGCGGCGGTCTTCCTGCGCCGTCTCGACGACGCCGTCGCGGACCTCGACACCGCGCTCGCCTACTGCCGCGCCGCGGGGGCGGCCGGGTTCACCGTCGAAACCGAATGCGAGCTCGCCGCCGCCCTGACCCGTCGAGCACACCTCGGCGACCTCGACCGGGCCGGTCAGCTCCTCGAGCATGCCGAGACGRCCGCCGTCCAGCTCGGTATGGACCCGTGGGCCCGCCGAGCCCGTGATCTGCGCGCCGCGGCCTCCGCGGCCTCCGCGACGTCCACGGCGGCGAGCGCCAGGACGCCGGCCGTCAGCCCGCTGTCGCCCCGGGAGGGCGAGGTCGCCGAACTGGTGGCCCAGGGACTGACGAACCGGCAGATCGCCGTGAAGCTGTTCATCTCCGAGCGCACCGCGCAGACTCACGTCCAGCACATCCTGACCAGACTCGGCTTCTCCTCCCGGGCTCAGATCGCCGCCTGGGTCACTGCCCGCCACCAACAGCAGGACACCGAGGGCCCGCGCCTGCGGGATGCGCAGGCCCCACGCTGACCGCTTCACCGAAAATCACCCTGCGGCCCCTGCGGCCCCTGCGGCCCCTGCGGCCCCTGCGCCGTCCGTGGTGGAGAGGGACGGGACGCCCGGCTGGTAGCCGGGCGCTGGTGTGCCGGGCGGGTTGTGGACGCCCGGCCGGCCCGCGGGATTCGGGACGCACACCTCCGCCTCGAGTCCGTCCGGGTCACGGAAGAACAGGCTGAGGGTCGGGCCGAAATCGGTGACGAAGCCGTCGGAGGCGTCGCGGGCGATGAGCCGATCCCGGATGAGGTCGAACGTCTCCCGGGAGGCGGCCCGCAGGCCCAGGTGATCGAGACGGCCGCGGCCGAACATCGGTGCCTGACGTCGGGCCTCGGAGTTGCCGGGAATCTCGTAGATGTTGAGCGCGGTAGCCGGGCCGATCTGGAGAATGGAGATCCGGCCACCGCCGGGCCCGGGAACCTGATAGCGGACGGTGGCGTCGAACACCTCGGCGTAGAAGGCAATCAGCCGCTCGGTGTCACCCGTGATGACCGCCACGTGGTCCAGACCGTCCAGCAATCTCCCCGATTGTCCGTCGGTATCCTCCGGAGTCTGCTCCAGCGCCATTGTTGTTCCTCCTTCAGGTTGACGAAGATGAATGGACGTCCCACCGGCACGGATCACTGTTGCTGGGCGGTGCCCGGCCCGGGCGCGGCCTTGGTTGCGGCCGCAGACGCGGGCACAGCCGCGGGCATGGACGCCGGCATGGTTGTGGTCGTGGCCGCGGACACGGGCACGGCGGGAAGGCCGGAGCGCAGGATGCACGCGGCGCAGGCGCCGAAACCGGCGAGGAGCAGGCCGGTGGAGATGACGCCGGTGACGGGCGCCGCGAACGGTCCGCCCACGACATAGCCGAGGGGGAACGCGACCGCGAACGGCCAGGCGACGACCTTCGCGCGGATCAGCGCGATCGCGAGCAGGACGAACGCCGCCAGGCCGCCCGCCACGCCCACGGCGAGGTAGACGATCACGACCGGTCGTTCGAAGAAGGCGGCGACGACCTCCGCGGCGGCCTCGCGGTCGGCGGTGCGCGCGGCGGCGGCGCACATGATGTCGACGGCCACCAGAACACCGGTCGCCCCGCCGACGACCGTTCCCAGCAGGCCGGCCCAGGTGGACAGCGCCCGCGCACCGGGCCGGGCGAGCAGCGCGACGAGGCCGATGGCGACGGGGAGGAGCAGGGCGCCGAGATCGAGGACGAGCAGGGCGTTCGCTCGTCCGGGATGGACGGCGAAGTTCTCGACGGTGTCGAGGGCGGAGCCGCCGCCACCGCCGGGCGCCGGGTGGACCGCTACCGACATTCCGTAGCAGACGGCGACGATGGCCAGGCAGACCACGGCGAGAACGCGGCCCGAGACGTGGGTGAGCATGGGGTCCCCTTCGGATGGGATCGACGGTGACGTCGCCGGCTCAGCGGACGTGGAGCTCGCGGGCGGCGAAACCACCGGCGAAGTCCGGCGGGCTGCCGAGCGGACTGGCGACGATGTAGCGACCGGCGGGCAGCTCCGCCAGGCCATAACCGGGAGAGTCACCCTGTGGCTGAACCGCGGAGACGATGTCGGTGGCTGATTCCAGGCTGGTCGACCCGTCCGCGAGTCCGGCCGCGGTCGCGGTGACCCCGTCCTTGACCTTGGCGAACAGCAGGACGAACCCGGCCTTCGCCGGGTCGTCGCCTGCGTTGGTGAACGTGATGGCGACCGGCCCGGCGGGAGCGGTCTCCGGCAGGCCGGTGAGCGTCCCGGCGTCGTTGGTCACGGCGAGAGTGGGATAACCGCAGTTGTCGACCATCCAGGCGTCGACGATCTGGCCCGCGGCGAAGAGCCCACTGCCTTCGTAGTCGATCGGCTGGCCCTGCCTGGCGGAATTCACCACGGAGATCAGGACGTCGACCTTGCTGGTCAGCTCGGCGGGGACGCTCGCGCGCAGCGTGGCGGCCAGCGGTTCGGCGGCCGTCGCGAAGGCCCGCAGCTCCGCGGCGGTCGGAGCCGGGGCCGCGGGATCGGACCCGGGGAAGCCGAGGCTGTTGATCGCGACTTCCGCTGCGCACGCGGCCCGCACGTCGCCTGCGTCCGCTGCGACGGTGGTCAGGCTGGTGGTCGGCGGGCTGGTGGTCGGCCTGGTGGCCGCGGCGGTAGCCGGCTCGTCGGAGGCCGAGGAACAGGCGGCGGTCGCGGTCAGGGCCGCGGCGGCGACCACGGCCGCGGCGCCGTGGCGGACGACGCGGAAAACATGGGGAGACGTCACGGGAGCGCTCCTGAACTGGTGTGGCGGCGGGTGCTGGTTTCGTCAGACGGCGCCTCGCGTCTTCCCGCCGCCGGCTCGCGCTCTCGCGGAGAACGGGCCAAGGGAGGGCGGTGCGAGTTCGCCTGTCCTCACTGACGGATGCCGGTCAGGGCGTCCGGGAGGATCATGGCCGCCGTCGGGTGGCGCGGGAATCCGCCGAAATACGTATCGGACCTACGTATCGCCGGCGCTTGTGGCGCTCGCGGCGCTCGTTGCCGAGGGCGGGGCCCGCACCTCGGTTGCCATCCCGCTTCGGGCGCGGATCGTTGCTACCCGGCGAAAAGCGTCGAAAGCCGGCCGGTGCCGTTCAGGTGTCGGACGGTGCCGTTCAGATATCGGATGCGTTCGGGGGGATGGCGCGTCGACGCGCGTCCGCCCACTGTGGCGGGTAGCGTGACGGGTTAGTAGCGGGCAGCGAAAATGCGGGGGATCGTGGCCGACCCTGTGGATTTCTCCTGGGTCGCCGGTTTCCTGCTTCGCAAGCTCGATACCGGTGAGGTGCCCCGGTCCTCATCACCCTCCCGTGTCAACAGGCCATTTCCCTCCTGACATGTGCTTCTGAACGCCGCCTGGCCGCGACGACAAGGAGTACATCTCGGAGCTTTTCTCTCGGTTGAGAAGAAACGGGTGTACCGCTGATGTCTCTGGATCGATACGGTGTTCTAAAAGGCCGGGTTCTTGACCACCGCCGGGAACCCGACGATGACACGCCGCACTACCAGATCCTCATCGACGGTGACGGCTCCGCTCGCGCGGCCGTCAACGTTCTTTCCTCTGGCCAGGAGTCGGATCCGAAGATGTCGGAACTGCTCTATGTTGCCGTGGAGGACTTCCAGCATCCCATTCTTGCAGATCTCGAGAAGCTGAAGGACGGGTACACGGAGCTCGACCGGAAGCCCGGCGGGCTGGCGTTGGACTACATCCGTGGCAGTCTGTTCGACCGCACCGACCTGCGGGCGCTGCCCGCGCACGAGCCCGGCGAGGACAATGATCTCGCCGATGTGCTCGACCACTACGTGACCCGGGCACAGGCGAACAACGGCAGCCGTATCTACGCCTTCGGCGAGCCGTGGTCGGCGGAGAAGGAAGCCGACAAGGTCTTCAGGTTCAAGCCGGGCCGAGGCATCCACAACATCCACATGAACCAGGGGAACGCGGGCCGGTTCAAAGGCGACAACGGGGTGTGGCAGGACGGCGCGCTCCTGTTCCACTTCCCTGCCGCGGATCGCTGGGTCGCGGTCTTCCTTGCGTTCCAGAGCCAGAAGTGGCACACCGATGACCGCACCGGCGGTGCGCTGCCGGACGTTCCGCAGGCCCGTCCGGGTGGACAGCCGGCGGAGGGCGAGCCCGACCAGCGGCTGCGGATCGTCGGAGCGCTCGTCAACGCGGTCGGCGCCTCGCCCGAGGACGAGTCCGTAACACTGATCAACACGACGACCGAGTCGGTTGACCTGGCCGGCTGGGCGATCGCCGACCGAGACCAGCACCAGGTGTCGCTACCTGCCCGCACGCTGGCCGCGGGAGAGACGATCCGGATCCCGGTCGTACCACCTGTCGCGCTGGGAAACCACGGTGGGACGATCACTCTGCTCGACGCGGTCGGACTCAAGGTCGATGGTGTCGCCTACACCGCCGCGGACGCCACCGAGGAAGGGCGCACCGTCGTCTTCTGACCCGGCGAAGCATGCCCGGTGGCCCCGGACTGCTCCGGGGCCACCACAGTGCCCTCGCGTTGCCCACGACGGCCCTCCGTTCTCCGTGAGCACAGGCGGCGGCAGGACAGCCGGCGGCGGCTGGACGATGGCCGTGCCCGGCTCGGCGTGGAACGCTCGGCGGCCAGCGGCGGACGGTCGACGGTCAGGGCCGTCAGCGGTGGCGATGGGCCACCATCGGTAGGCCGCCCCTGGGGCGCAGGGTGACCAGCGGTTCGGGCACGACCGGAGCGTCGGACGCCGGGGTGAACGACCAGCGGCGAGCGATTGCCGCCAGTGTCAGCACGCCCTCGGCGACGGCGAAGCTGTTTCCGATGCACTGGCGGGGCCCGGCGCCGAAGGGGAAGTAGGTGAAACGCGGCCGGTTGTCCGCCGCCCCCAGCCAGCGGGTGGGGGCGAAGCGGTCGGGATCGGGCCACCAGCGCTCGTGGCGGTGCATCACCCACTGGCTGAAGACCAGCGTTGAGCCTGCGGGAAGCAGGTAGCCGGCTACCTCGTGGTCCGCGACGAGGTGGCGGCCCATCGCCCAGACCGGAGGATAGAGCCGCATCGACTCGGAGAACACCGCGTTCGTGTAGGTCAGCCTCGGCAGGTCCTCGATCGTGGGCGGCCGGCCGTCGAGGACCGTGTCGAGCTCGTCCCGCAGCCGCGCTGCCACCGCCGGTTCGCCACCGAGCAGGTGGAACGTCCACGCCAGCGCGTTCGCGGTCGTCTCATGACCGGCGAGGAGCAGGGTCATCGCTTCGTCGCGGATCTGGATGTCGTCCATCCGCTCGCCGGTGTCGGGATCCCGGGCGGCCAGCAGCAGCGACAGCAGGTCGGTGCCGGCTCCTGCGCTCGTGCCCTGTGCCTGGGCGGCGCGACGGCCGGCGATCATCTCGTGGACGGTGCGGTCGAGCGCTGCCCTGGCGCCCTGGCGCCGCCGCGCGGCTCGCAGCGGGAACCGTTCCAGCCGCTCGAGGACGGGCAGGCCGGCCCGGCGTGCGACCGGCATGTTCTCGCTGACGGCGGTCCGCACGACGTCGACGACGCGGTCGGAGATGTCGACGTCGAACAGCGTCCTGGCGACGATCGCCAGCGTCATCTCGGTCATTTCTGCGTGCAGGTCCAGGGACTGGCCGTCCCGCCAGGTCGCGGCGGTGGCCTCGGCGAGGGCGACGAACTGGCCGCTGTAGCCGGCCATCTGCTTCTTGTGGAACAGGGGCTGGATCAGCCGGCGCTGGCGCATGTGCGTCTCGCCGGCGCTGGTCAGCAGGCCCTGGCCGAGCAGGAGCGTGAGCGGCTGCGTGACGGTTGCCCGCGATCCGGGGCCGCGGACCACGGCCCCCTTGGCATAAAGGCGGTGACCGCTGACCAGCGCGTCGGCGATCGCGTCCGGGTCGGACACGAGGAAGGCGGACACCGGCCAGCTTGCCAGCCGCGCGATCGGCCCGTACCCACGGCGGATCTCGGCGAGCCGGGTCAGCGGGTCGGCCCGCAGCCGCCGCACGGCCGCCATCGGCCCACCGGCCGGGCCGGGCACCTCGGCCGCGGCCCGCGGGGCCGATGCCTGCGGGGCCGATGTCTGTGTGGACACCGGGGCCGCTGCGGTGGCCGGTCTGACCAGGGGAGAAGGAAGGAGAGGGTGGTCGGGTTCGGATGCCGTCGGGCGCGCCATGCGGCGCCTCCTTGTCACGACGTAGGGGGAAGGAAACAGGGAAGGCGGATCGGGACTGTCGAGGTGGGACACGGGCGACCTGGGTCCGTGCGGGCAGCGGCACGGCCGCGGTGGGCAGGCCGGGCGGTTCCTGACCGGCGAGGCCGGCAGGGTGCGGGCGGTCGTCCCGACGGTCATCCGGACGTCCGTCAGCCGGGAAGGAGGACAAACGCCACCAGCAGGGCGATCTTCAGGGCGAGGACGAGGTCGCCGGCGGGACCGGACACGTGGGGCAGTCCGATCGCTGCCAGGACACGGGTGGCTGCCTCCCGGGCCTTCGGCCACAACAGCAGCACGACGCTGACGCCGCAGCCCGCAACGGCGGCCTGGACGCCGACCGGCTCGGCCGTGAACATGACGGCGATCGCCGACGCCGCCACCATCGCGAATGCCTTGATTCCGGCGAACGCCGCCAGCACGTGCGCGCGGGGAAGCAGGACGGTGGCGAGGCCCGCCGAGATCAGGACCATGGCCAGTGTGGTCAGCCCGGTTGTCGGCTCCGGTTCGACCTCGGCCAGGCGAGCCATACGCAGGCCGGGAGCTGGGTGCTCGAGCCCGGAGACGGTCACGGCGAGCACGGTCAACCCGGCGACGGCGGCCTGAACCACGCGCAGCACCAGCAGCGCGGCGAGGACGAAAAGCAGCCTGGTCGCGCGATCCCGGGCCGACAGGCCACGCCGGACGGCAAGACGCCCAACGACGCGCCCAACGACGCGCACGGTGACGCGCCGGACGGCGCCGGTCTCGGCGAGCTCTGCGTCCCGTCCGTCAGCCACGGCACAGCCGTCCGCCGGTCTCGGTGAGCACGCCACCCGGGATCGTGACCGTGAGCCGCAGCCCACCCGGCATGGGCTCGACGGAGTCCAGGTGTGTGCCCGGCGGCAGGACCGGCTCCGCCGACGACCCCGCCGCCAGTGCTCGGCCGAGCAGGCCGCCCGAGCCGGCGAGAACCGGCCGACCGTCCGACCCGAACCGCAGGACGGCTGCCGCCGAGACCGAGCCGACGGTGAGCGAGCCGGGGCGCCCCCGGCCGAGAAGAACCGACCAGACGGGCACACGGACGTCACGGAAGGTCACCGCGACGTCGGTCAACCTGTCGGCCGGGTCGATCCCGGCGGCCGTGGCTGTCACGGTCCGGAGATTCCCCGCAGCGAGCTGGGTCAGGAACGGAAAGCCGCCGATGTGGACGGACCGCGTGCCCACAAACGTGCCCATGCAGCCGAACCGCTCGGTCAGGTGGTGCTCGGCGACTCGAACGAGCAGGCGGTCGGTCACCAGGAGGGCAGCCATGACGATGAACGGCGTCGCAGCCCCCCATCGCCACCGGTCCCGCCACCACGCTCGGCCATCCACGCCGCCCGCCCGCCGCCGGAGCGGGCGGGTCTGCGATCGGGGTACAGCGACCAGGTTCCGCATAGGACCGAGAAGACCGCGCGTTCATGCGGAAATGATGTGAACCAGGGGCGAGCAGCGTACGGGTTTGGCGGGCGGGCACTGTTGCACGGCCGCCGGCTGGCCGAAGTCACCACGGGCGAGGCGTCGGCGTTCCTTGCCCACATTCTCGGACGGCTGGCGAAACGCGGCCCAGTAGCGCTGGCGCCGGCCGCAGCGCCATCGTCCGCGAAAAAATGGTGGCTGAGCTCCGGATGGCGGTTCCTCCGCACGCCCAATGGGCGCGCTGCTTGGGCTCTGTTGTGAAGGGCGGCAGAATCGGGGCGTGACACGGGGGATTTTCAGTCGGGAGCGAGAGTTGACGGCGGTCACCCGGCTTCTTGACGGGGTGGCGGACGGTCCGGCGGTCCTGGCGATATGGGGTGAGGCCGGGATCGGGAAGACGACGGTGTGGGATGCAGGCGTCGCGGTCGCGGTAGCTCGGGGATTCACGGTGCTGGCGTGTCGCGCTGCGGCTGCCGAGGTGCGCCTGAGCTATGCGGGGCTCTCCGATCTGCTCGCCGAGGTCGGTGCCGGGAACCTTGCGTCGTTGCCGGGACCGCAGAGACGGGCGCTGGATGCGGCGCTGTTGCGAGGGGCAGACACCGAAGAGGACGGTCCTCCGGCCGAGCTCCGGGCGGTGGCGGCCGCTTTTCTGTCCGTGCTTGAGCGGCTGGCTGGCAGGGCGCCGGTGCTGGTGGCGGTGGACGACGTCCAGTGGTTGGACGAGTCGACCCGTCGGGCGATCGCATTCGCGGTGCGGCGATGTTGCGGGCCGGTCGTCACGCTGACGGCTGGTCGGGACGGCGATCGGGACGGCGATCGGGCGGACCGGCGGGGCGAGATTCGTCCCCGCGACCAGGCGCGGCTGTGGCACATCGATGTAGCTCCGCTTGACCTGGGTGCCTTGCATCACGTCCTGCTGGAGAACCTGGGGCGTTCGTTCCCGCGGCCGGTGATGCTGCGGATCGCTCAGGCTTCGGGCGGCAACCCGTTTTACGCGCTGGAGCTCGCCCGGTCGCTGGAGGAGCGGGGTTCGGCGCTGACTGGCTTCCCGGACAGYCTTCGGGCGGTGGTCCGGGACCGCATCGGTTCCCTGGACCCGGGGGTGCGGCAGGCGCTGCTGGTGGTGAGCGCCCTCGCGGTACCTCGCCTCGACCTGGTCGAACGGGTCTGTGGGGGTGTGGACGCCGCCGAGTCGCTCGGCGCCGCCGAGGATGCGGGGGTGGTCGAGCTGTCCGGCGGCTACGCACGGTTCACGCATCCACTGCTGGCCAGCGGCGTCTACACCGAGGCGTCCCCCACCACGCGGCGGGCGCTGCACAGGCAGCTGAGCGAGCTGGTCGACGACGTCGAGGAGCGGGCACGCCACCTGGCGCTCGCCGTCACCGGCCCGGAGGCCGAGGCGGTGCGCGCACTTGATGCGGCTGCCGGCCAGGCGCGGCGGCGCGGCGCGGCGTCAGCGGCAGCCGAACTCCTGGAACTGGCCATCGGCCTGGGCGCCGACGAGACACCGCGGCGGGTCCAGGCAGCACGGGACCACCTGCACGCGGGCGACCCTGTGCGGGCCCGGGATCTACTGGAGCCGGCGGTCGATCTGCTCGACCCGGGCGCAGTGCGAGCCGAGGCGCTTGCCCTGATGGCCACGATCTTCTACCAGATTGACGACTACGCCCAGGCCGTTCGAACTCTGCGGCGGGCGTTCGACGACGCCGGCGACGATCCCCGGCTGCGGGCCGAGATCGCGGTGGAACTCCAGATAGCGCTCACGAACGGCGGGAGCGTGAGCGACGCCCAGACGTATGCGGTGGTCGCGGTGCAGGATGCCGAGCAGGTCGGTGACGACGGCCTGCTCGCCGAGGCCCTGGGCGCCTCGGTGTTCGTCCGTTTCCTGGCCGGTCAAGGCGTCGACGACGTCGCCCTGGCTCGGGCGCTGGCGCTGGAGGACCGGAACCGGCGCAATCACGCGATGCGGTGGCCGGCGCTGCACGCGGCCATGGTGCACCTGTGGACCCGCCGGGTCGGTGAGGCTCGGGCCGGACTGATGGCGATACGTGAGCGGTGTCTGCAGCAGGGTGAGGAAATCGGCTTGTGGTTCCTTTCGTTCCAAGCCGCCGCCGCTGCGTTGTGGTCCGGCGATGTCGAGACGGCGCAGCGGCTCGCCGTCGAGGTGACCGACCGAGCGCTCATGATCGGGACCGAGCACGTCCGGGCACTTGCGCTCGCTACCCAGGCGCAGGTGGCGGCATGGACGGGGAGGGTTGACGAGGCACAGGCCGCGGGCGAGGAGGCGGCGGTTTCCCTCGCGAAATTCGGGATGCTCCCCGGCGCCCTGTTCGCGCAGGCGACGCTCGGCACGCTCGCACTGTCGGTTGGGGATCACTCGGCGGCGGGTCGCTGGCTGGCGCCCGCCGCGACGGCGATGGCCGAGATGGGCGTCTGTGAACCGGCCTGTGTGCCCTTCCTCCCCGACGCCGCCGAGGCGCTCATCGTCCTCGGTCGCCTGGACGAGGCCGAGCCCTTGGCGGATCAGCTTGAAGCCAGCGGCCGCGGCCCCGACCAGACCTGGGCCGAAGCGGTCGGGGCCCGGATCCGGGGCCTGCTGGCAGCGGCCCGCGGTGATCTCGACGCCGCGCGGTCGGATTTCGAGCGGGCACTTGTCGTCCACGACCGGCTGCCCCTGCCTTATGACCGGGCCCGCACCCTGCTGCTGTTGGGAAAGCTGCAGCGCCGCCGCAATGAGCGGCAGGCGGCCAGGGTGACGCTGGAGGAGGCCGTACGCGCTTTCGATGTCGTCGGGGCGCGCCGATGGGCCGACAACGCCCGGGCCGAGCTGGACAGGTTGGGCTCGCGTCCGGGTCCGGTCGACGAGTTGACTCCGACGGAGGAACGCGTCGCCGAGCTGGCCGCCAGCGGGCTGATCAACCGCGAGGTGGCCGCCGCGCTCACCATCAGCCCCAAGACCGTCGAGGCCAACCTGTCCCGGGCCTACCGCAAACTCGGGATTCGGTCCCGAGCTCAGCTGGGCGTATGGCTGGCGGAGAGACGGACGAAGGGCCAGCCACCGGAGGCATAGGAAACCCCGGCGCGCCGACTCCAGGCCGGCCACCGTCGAGCCGTGGAACGGACCCATCTCGTCGAGTGCTGCCGGTCCTGGGGACGACATCAACGCTGACCGAATGCCACGTTCCGGGCGGTCGCCCCCGCTCGCGAGCTGGGCATCGGCGGCGCCGCCGGCACCGGGTGAACCCTTGCCGAGGGTCTGTCACGGCACCCGCGTAGGGAAACACCCGACGCGCAGCGAATGCCCGGCATGCCACAGTCGGCGCCTGGTCGGCAGGCCGTGGTGATCGCGGTCCGGCCTTCGGTAGGCGGGTTCCAGGAAGGGAGCGGGAAGATGCCCGAGGTCATTGGCGCCATACGGGACAGGTGGCTGTCCATCGGTGGTCCTGGATCATTCCTCGGAAACCCGGTCACAGATGAGATGGACTTTTCTGAGGGCGGTCGTGTCAGCGTCTTCGAGAGAGGATCCATCTACTGGTGGCCGGACGTCGGGGCAATCGACATAGGCGAGATCTTCGTTCACTTCCAAGGTCTGAACTGTTTCGCGACAACCAGCGGATCGGGGTCAGACGAACCTTATGTGACAATGGCTGTCGCCGTACCCGGAAGTCCGCCGCTGTCTCTGCGTTCGCAAATTTACAACGATGTCGATGGGGGTGATACACGACCTGACCAGGTGGAGCTCTATCGAGGGCAGCCGCGCGGGATGACGATTGTCGCGCAGCTCATCGAGCATGACAACGGAAACCCGGAGAACTACAAGGAGATCATGCAGGGCGTGGCATCGGTCGCCGGCGCCGGTGTGACGGCGCTTCTTGCGGTCGTTCCCGCCGTCGGCCCAATACTGTCGGCTGCGGCCGGCCCCATACTGGGGGCGCTTAAGCCCGCCATCGCCGACGAGCTGGGCAAGCTCCTCGGCTTGGGTGACGACCTGATCGGCCCCCCGACCACGATCGCCCTTTCGCCGAAGGACATGGTCCTTCTTGCGGCACGCACCCAAAATTCACTTGAGCGACAGGTGGCATTCAAGATCGCATCTCCTCTGATCGAGGGTGACGGAGGGAACTACAAGATCTACTTCGGAATGTCCAAGGCTCCCTAGCAAGGGACTCCCGTGATCGGCCGACGGTCGGGCCCGTCCTGTTCCAGGGCCCGACCCCAGCCGGTCCTTCGGGGGCTCAGGCCGCTGAAGGCGGAACGAAGAGGGCGTTGTGCGGACGATACGGGTACCATGGTCGGGCACGATTCCTGGCTCGGTGCGATGGAAGCGGCCTGGCCTCGACGCTGGGGAAGCGGATGGCTAAGGACGTAGCTCAGTTCACCATCGTGGTGGTGGGGGCGCAGGGTGCGGGTAAGACCGCCTACCTGGCCGCGCTCTTCGAGAGCCTGGAATCCGATCCAGACGGACGTGGCTACTACATATCCACCGACATGGCGACGACGGAATGGCTCAATCCGCTGGCCGAGGTGATCCGGAAGCCTGGCTCGGAGTGGCCCGAATCGACGAGGTGGGTGAAGCCCGAGATCGAGTTCACCTGCTTCGTGCCCATTGGCGGATCACCGTTCCCGATTATGCGAATCCGCTACGTCGACTATCCCGGCGAGTACCTGACGGAGACGCCCGAGGGCGCCGAGGAGCAGCGCGACCTGCTCGAGAAGACCCTCACCAGCGCGGACGCGTTGCTGGCGATGATCGACGGCCGTGAGCTGCTGGCTGTGCTGCGTGGCGAGGAGCGAGGCGAGGACTACCTGCGGACGAAACTTCGGCCGACCGTCCAGCGGGTACAGGCGACGTCCTGCCCGGTCCACCTGCTGGTCACCAAGTGGGATCTGCTGGCCGACGCGGGCTACAGTCTGGCCGAGGTACGGGACCGGCTTCTCGACGTGGGTTTCGTCCGCGGAATGGTACGGGCCCGGCGTCCGGTGGCCGTGCGCGGTGAACCGATGGCCGGCGGTGTGCGGCTGATCCCGGTGTCGGTGTTGGGTCGAGGTGTCGCGGAGCTGACGACGGAGCCGGACGGCGTCGACGTCATGACGAAGCGGGCGGATGTCGAGCCGCACCCGATCAATCTCGACGTGCCACTGTCCGCCATCCTTCCGGACCGTGTTGAACAGGTCTTCGCGTCGTTGAGCCCGCGGACGCTGCGCGGACTCCGGCGGGCGGCCCGGCGACGCCGACGCCGGCAGGCCGGTCAGCGGATCCGCTGGTTAGGCGGCGAGACGCTGCGGATCGCCGGTCGGCCCCTACAGGTCGTGATCGGCCTTGCTCTGGGCCGGCAGGCGGCGGACATCAGCGAGCCGCTGGTCGAGTACCTGGTAGAGATGCTGGCCAGGAGTACGAGTACGGGTCCTGGAACGATTTCTGAGGACCGCCATGAGGTCGAGGAGATGCTGCACCGGCTCGGTCCGATCGCCGCCAACTCCGCCACCGTGCTGCGATCCTTGCTGCTGTCCTTCGCGGAGCGGGTAGCGGACTTCGACCAGGGATATCCAGGCTGGAACCTGGTTTCGGCGCTGGAAAAGCGTCCTCTCGTCCGGCCCGGCAGGTCCGCRTGATGAGCGACGTTATGGGCAGGCCGCCCGGACATGAAATGGACGCCTGGCCGTTTCTGGTGAGCCGGGGACGCCGGCTGGGTTATCGTGTGATCGTCGCCCCCGATTTTCTGCGGGCCGCCGGCGAAGCCGGAATCCTTTTCGTCGCGGCGGAGATCGGTCCGGGTGTGAACACGCACGACACCCGGCTGCGGGTTGTCCAGACGCAGGCCGGCGACGTTTTTTCCCTGGTCTATCGTGTGGTCACCGCCCGGGACGAAGGAACGGGCGAGACGGAGGCGCCGTTCATTCGTGACCGGCACGGCCGGCCCATCCCCATGGTGGAGGGGTATGCGGTCCGAGGCAGACACGAGCACCTGCCGGTGACCGATCGGGAATGGGATCGAGCGCACGCGACCCTGCTCGCGAGCCTTCAGGAATTCCTGCGGGACGAGTCTGGCAACGATGGTGTCCTGTCCAGCCACGCCGTGCCGCTGGGCGCGGCCGAGCGAACCGAACTGGACGCCGACGCCCGCCAGAACCCAGGTTCCCGCGATCAGCCGCCTGCGGTCACGCCACCGAGCCAGTCCATCCCACCGAGCCGGTCCATCCCACCGAGCCAGTCCACGCCACCGAGCCGGTCCAGACCGGCGCACCCACTGGTCCTGGTCCTCCTCGGAACGCTGCTGTTGGCCGCGATCGTGATCGGCCTTACTGTCGCCCTCACCTGACAACGCCGCAGACCTGGAATTCACGGCGGTCCGCGCGCGGCGCGGTCACCGCGCGGGTCCCGCGTGATTTCGGACGCGTCGGCGCAGGTGGGGGCTCAGCGACGGGTTACCGTCCAGATGGTCGATTCCGGCGAGGTCTGTGCCGGGTGCGACCACCTCGTCAATTGCGTCCAATGTCGATGCGTCGAGATGTACGTCCGCGGCTCCGAGCACGTCGTCGAGCTGGGCGGCCGTCTTCGGGCCGATGATGACCGAGGTGACCGCCGGATGGCTGGCGACGAACGCGAGCGCCAGGTGAGTGAGGCTCAGCCCGGCTCCGTCGGCGATCTTCTGGAGACGCTCGACGGCACTGAAGCGGGCCGGCGACGTCGGGTCGTCCTCCAACCGGGTCTGCCGCCGCCGGGCGGAGATTCCCTCGGGCGAGAAACGCGAGCCGGCGGGCGCCGGTGCGTCACGCTGGTACTTGCCGGTAAGCCAGCCGCCGGCGAGTGGGCTCCACGGGATGACGCCGATGTCGTGCCGCTGGCATGCGGGAAGGACCGCGTTTTCGATCGACCGGGCGAAGATCGAATATTGCGGCTGCTCGCAGACGAACCGCTCGAAGCCGCGGCGCTGGGAGGCCCACTGCGCCTCCACGATCCAGTCCGCCGGATAGGAGGACGAGCCCAGGTAGCGCACCTTGCCGGCACGGACCAGGTCTGTCAGCGCGCCGAGCGTCTCCTCCAGGTCGGTGTCCCAGTCGTGGCGGTGCACCTGGTAGAGGTCGATGTGGTCAGTGTCGAGCCGGCGCAGGCTGTCCTCGACCGCCCGGATGATCCAACGTCGCGAGCCGCCCCGCATGTTGCGATCACGGCCCATCGGGCTGAAAACCTTCGTGGCAAGCACCACGTGGTCCCGTCGGCCTTTGATGGCTTTGCCGACGATCGTCTCGCTCTCGCCGCGGGAGTAGACGTCAGCGGTATCGATGAAGTTGATACCCGCATCGAGCGCCCGGTTGATGATCCGTGCGCTGTCATCGTGGTCGGCGTTGCCCATCGCGCCGAACATCATCGCGCCGAGACACTGGGCGCTGACCTCGACACCGGTCCGACCGAGCCGCCGGTATTCCATGGTGAAGCCTCCTGTTTTCCAGCTTCCTACGGTTCGGGTTCGCGGCACGCGGAAGGCGCGCGGCTGGCACCGTCACGGCAGGCGAGCGCGCCACGCCTCGGGCCTCGTCGCCGTCTCGAACTCCCAGGCGAGCCGGTCGACGACCACGGCCACCGTCGGTACGTCGTCGATCAGGCCCGCGCTCTGGCCGGCGCTCCAGACATCCCGCCACGCGCGGACTCCGTCCCGCAACGTCACGCGTTGGCCCCGGTCCCACGCCGCCGGCGGCGCTCCGGACCCTCCAACGGCGCTCTCGATCGAAGGACGGATCCAGTTCGCCTCGACACCGGTGATCGCGTCGGACGCGACGATGTCCGCCATGCCGACATCGGCGATCATCTGCTTGTGGCCGGCGACCGCGCCTGACTCGTGCGTGGCTATGAAACGCGTCCCCATGACGGCGAGATCCGCGCCGAGCGCGAGCACGCCGGCGATTCCGGCGCCTGTCGCGATGCCGCCACCAGCCAAGATCACCCCGTCGAACATCGACCGCACCTTCGGCACGAACGCGAGCGGGGTGAGGCGACCCGTGAGCCCACCAGCGCCGGCGCAGGTCAACATCAGGCCATCGACGCCTGCCGCGATCGCCCGTTCCGCATGCCGGACTGTGCTGACGTCGTGGATCAGATAGCCGCCCCAGTCGTGCACACGGCCGGCCATCTCGGTGGGATCACCGACGCTGGAGATCACGATCGGGATCTTGGCCTTCGCACACAGATCAAGGCGCCGCGCGCCGACTCCGGCGTCCATCGCCGAGCCAGCCGGCAGGTTCACGGCCGGCGGCGCGAACAGGCGCCCCTCACTGCGGGCGGCTTCCTCAGCCTCCACCAGAGCGTCGATGATGCGGGCGAACTCGTCGATGTCGCGCACCAGGCCGCCCTGCCAGCCGGCGACGATGCCAGCGCGGCAACACGCCAGCGTCAGAGACAGGGTCGACACGTAGGACATCGGTGCACACACCAGCGGAAGGCGGAGTCCCTCGAACAGTCGAGGCGGACGATCCATCGATGCCTCCCTGACGAGAATCTCCGGCCTCCGGCGAGACCCCGGGGCGGAGATTCGTATCGTGTGCCGCGAATCCGGCGCAGGACTGCTGTATGCGAACCGGCGGCCGGGTCTGTCGTACCTCCGACTGTCATATTGACACTCATCAGTGTCAAACGATCTCAGTGCACCTTGTGCCCTCGGGGCAGGGAGGGCAGGGAGGGCAGGGCCGGACGGGGACGGAGGCGGGCCGAGCCTCCCGGCCTGCAGCCCAGCGGGCCGATGCATGTTCGACCGAGCAGGTCACCCGGGCTGGTGGGGAGGACGCGGTTGCTGCCGGCTGGCAGCATCTCCGCTTCCTCCCGCTCAGGTGTCGGTGTTGGTTTTGGCCTCGGCGTCGGCCACCCCGTCCCGGACAGCGAGCGAGGCGAGGTTGGCGGCGGCCCGGCCGAGGACGCTCCCTTCCACATCGGTGGCGTTCACAGTTCGCGCCACGACCTCGGGGAACATCCTCTCGGCCGCCTCCCGAACGCTGTCGTAGCGGGCGGCGAGTGCCGGCAACAGCCGGCTGTCGCCCGAGGCGGCGGCGGCGTCGGCACCCGCCTGCTCCGTCGCGGTCGCGAGTCGTTCGCCGATCCGGGTCGCGAAGGAAGTGAGGAAGGACTGGCGGAACGCGCGGGTCCGGGACCGGCCGTACCGGTCCTGGCGGCCGCCAGCCCGCGTCACCGCCGCGATCGCCTGCACCAGCAGCGAGGTGTAGAGCAGATCCACGGCCTCCAGATCCCTCGGGTACCCGATCACCGTCATGAACCCGAAATTCCTCACCCAGATCGAGCGGCAGCGGTTCGCCTCGGCGATCACGTTCAGCAGGATGGCCTTCGGTTCCTCATACGGTCTGCCGATGCCGATCCGGCTGGCATCCGGCTCGTCCCCGGACGCGGACGCCGACGCCGACGCCGACGAGCCGCGAGCCGCCAGCAGCGCGTCATCGATGCTGTACCGGGCCATCAGCTGCTGGGCCTTGCTGGTCAGGGCCTCGGCCTCCTCCGTGAAGGTGGTCGATTCGGCCTTGGCCAGCAGCGCGCGGACCTTGTCCAGGACACGGGGATCGCCGACGGGGCCGCGGGCACCACGCCGTGCGGCTCCGGGCAGGGGCCCCAGCATCTGGATGGTGGGCAGGCCGTGGATCAGAATGATCAGTTCGATGGCGTCGTGGATCACTTCGGCTCGGCCGCGGCCCTCGTGCGTGCCCTGCGTACCCCAGGCGTCCAGCAGTTCGTCATCGCCCCACCAGACGGTGGCGTCGAGGGCCCGCAGCTGCGCATCCCACCGCTCGTCAACGGTGGCGGCGTCGTAGCCACGCATCATCGCGGCCACGATGTCGACGGCCATGCGCGCCGACCGGCTACCGACCTCGCGGCTGGCGAAGCGGTGGAGGTCCGCAGGTTGCCAGCCGCGGCGCCAGGCAGTGCTGACCGTGCGTTCGAGCCAGCCGGTGAGAGCCTGGTTGACGACCTGGTACCCGCTCGACCCGGCCGGCGCCGCGGCCAGGTGCCGCACCTGTGCTGCCACTGTGGCGGCCATGCCGTTGACATGGGCGTTCAGCGCCTCGGCGATCACCATGTCGGCGGTCTCCCGGAGCATCGTCCGGTGGTCATGCTCCTGATCGATCCGGCCTGAATGACCCGCAGGATCCCCCGCAGGGCCTGTGTCACCGGCCTTGCCTGTGTGGTCGGCCTGCGCGCGGGCACGCGCCTCGCGGGCCTGCTGCTTGGCCTTGCGCCTCTCGCGGTTCTCGCGGCTGCGAGTGCTGATGGTCGCCTCGCAACGGTTCGTCGGGCCGGCTGGTTCCGGTGGTGGCACCTGCTGCCAAGTATGCCAACCGCCCAGGAGTACGCCCGGAAGCGGACGAGTGGGCCGCTCCTCGTCGACTATGTGGTCTCGTCGATTCTGAACGGCGCGTAGCCGGCCGGAACCTCCGTCACCGACGCCCGACTCGCACGACCAATGGCGCGGACGCCAGACGGAACCCATCGAGATCCTTCCCGGTCTCGTAGTCGATGAGTGAGTTCTCCGGGCTTGTGTCGGGAGCCCGTATCTGCCCTGGCGCGCGCGCCGCATGCACCCATGCGCCGGGCGTGACGCCCGGGGGGTGAAAGCCCAAGAACCGACTTCCATCCGTCGGGTACAGGCGAGGAAAATGCTGGAAGGGTGAATGAGGTGAACCCTTGATGGAAGCCTCGAAATCAGAAGCGCAGTGAGTGCCCAGTGAGTGCCCGGTGGTGTAGCGGGCTACACCACTGGTTGGGGAGTCCTCACCCTCGTGGCGAAGACCGTCTCGCGGAATCGTGTGAGACGACGAAGGGCACTCCTCACCGGCGCTTCAGCTGGCCGGATGCGTGTGGGTGGTTCTTCGAGTCTGTTTTCGACCCGATGCGCTGATGCGGAGGCTGCTCCAGCCATGGCAACTGTCCTTTATCGCCTGGGCCATGTCTCCTTCCGGTGGCGATGGTTCGTCGCCTTGTTGTGGGTGGCCGTGCTGAGCGGCGTCGGCTTCGCCGCCTCGCAGGCGTCCACCGCGAAGGACGAGGGGTTCACCACGCCAGGTATCGAGTCGCAGAAGGCATTCGACCTGATGGAGCAGCGCTTCCCCGGCTCCGTCGCGAACGCCGCGAGCGCCCGGATCGTGTTCGTCGCGCCCGGCGGTGAGAAGGTCACCGCGGCAGAGAACCGGAAGGTCATCGAGCGCCTCGTCGACGAGGCGGCCGACGGCACGCAGGTCGCCAGTGCTGTGGATCCCTTCCAGATGAGGGCGGTGAGCGACGACGGCACGACGGCGTACACGACCGTCAGTTTCCAAGTCGCCGCCGACGACCTCTCCGACGCGAGCAAGATGCACCTGGAGCACGCCGTCGAACAGGCCCGCGAGGCCGGGCTGACCRTCGACGTCGGCGGGAACGCCCTGGCCGAGCAGCCCGGGGCGGGTGGGGCGACAGAGGCAATCGGCATCGCCGTGGCCGCTGTGGTGCTGCTGATCACCTTCGGGTCGATGGCCGCGGCAGGGCTTCCCCTGCTGACGGCGATCCTTGGCGTCGCCGTCAGCATGACCGGCATCCTGGCGCTCTCCAGCGCGTTCGGCCTGTCCGACAGCACCGGCACCCTGGCCACCATGCTCGGCCTGGCCTGCGGCATCGACTACGCCCTGTTCGTCGTCTCCCGGTACCGGGAGGAGCGCGCCAAGGGACATACGCCGAGGGATGCGGCCGGGCTGGCCGTGGGCACGGCCGGTTCGGCTGTCGTCTTCGCCGGGCTGACCGTCGTCATCGCCCTCGGCGGGCTGTTCGTGGTCGGTATTCCGATGCTCACCAAGATGGGGCTGGCTGCCGCCGGCGCGGTGCTGCTGTCCGTGCTGGTCTGCCTGACGCTGGTCCCGGCCCTGCTGGGCTTCTGGCCTAACGCCGTGCTCTCGCGCGGAGCCCGCAGGAACTCCGAGCGCTACCGCCGGAAGCAACTCAAGCAGCACAACGGCGGCTCCCGCTGGGCACGGATCGTCGTACGCCGCCCGTGGCCCGTTCTGCTGCTGGCTGTTGTCGCCCTGGGTGTCGTCGCCGCCCCGGTCATGAACCTCCAGCTGGGCATGCCCGGCGATGAGGCCAGACCCGCCTCCACCACCGAGCGTCGCGCCTACGACGATCTGGCCAAGGGGTTCGGAGCCGGCTTCAACGGCCCGCTGACCATCGTCGTCGACGCCAGCGGAGCCACGGACCCGAAGGCAGCCGTGGCGGCGATCTCCACGGATATCGGGGCCACCGACGGAGTCGTGTCGGTGTCCTCGGCTCGCTTCAACTCCGCCGGTGACACGGCGGTGTTCTCCGCCATCCCGTCCACCAGCCCCACGGACGAGAAGACCAAGGACCTGGTCAAAAGCATCCGTGACCAGCGGCCCGGTATCGAGGCGAAGACCGACGGCGCGAGCTTCGAGGTCACCGGCAAGACCGCGCTCGACATCGACGTCGCCGAGAAGGTGCAGGGCGCGCTCATCCCGTACCTGGCGGTCGTGGTCGGACTGGCGATCGTGCTCCTGCTGCTGGTCTTCCGTTCACTGCTCGTGCCTGTCAAGGCGGCACTGGGCTTCCTGCTCTCGGTGCTCGCCGCTCTCGGTGCGGTCGTCCTGGTCTTCCAGCAGGGCCATGGCGCGGGCCTGCTCGGCGTCGAGACCACCGGCCCGATCATGAGCATGATGCCGATTTTTCTGGTGGGCATCGTCTTCGGCCTGGCGATGGACTACGAGGTCTTCCTCGTCTCCCGGATCCGCGAGTCCTACGTCCACGCGGATGCGGCCAAGCCGGCGGTGGTCTCCGGCTTCCGGCACAGCGCCCGTGTGGTGGTCGCCGCCGCACTGATCATGATCGCGGTGTTCTCCGGCTTCGTCGGCGCCGAGGAGTCGATGATCAAGATGATCGGCTTCGGTCTCGCGATCGCCGTCCTCTTCGACGCCTTCGTCGTCCGCATGGCAATCGTGCCGGCCGTGCTGTCACTCCTGGGCGACAAGGCCTGGTACCTGCCGCGGTGGCTGAACCGGCTGCTGCCGAACATCGACGTCGAGGGCGAGAAGCTCAGCCACAAGGTCACGCCGCCCAGCGACGTGATGCGGACCGAGCCGGACCAGCCGGTCGTACAACCCCTCCCCATCCGCTGAGGTCACCGCGGACCGGGGAACGGCGGAACGGCCGGCCTTCACTGGTCCGGCCACACGCTGACCGGGGCCGCCGGACCGGCGGCGGCTCCGACCGCGCCAAACATCGCTGGCACGCCCGAAACGGAAGGCGCAACACCTTGATGACCACTGCGCTGCGCACCGCCGCGGCCGGCGCTCTCCTTGCCTGCGGGGCCTTGGCCGCTGCGGTTGGCGTCACACGACACGACGGCGACGACAGTACTTCCGCGACAAAGGCAATGGAGGCGCTCGCCGCCCCCGAAAAGACAATGGAAGCACTCGTCACATCCAGGGGGCCGTACGTCGCGCTCGGCGACTCCTACACCGCAGGGCCGAGAATCCCGGGCCAGACGGGCACGCCGGCCGGCTGCGCCCGATCCGACCACAACTACCCCTCCCTCGTTGCCCGCCAACTCGGGATCCGGGCGACCGACTTCCGCGACATGAGCTGCAGCGGCGCGACCATCGCGGATCTCACCGAGTCCCAGGAGACCGGCGAGGGCACCAACGCCGCCCAGCTCACGGCCCTGTCCGCCCAGACCCGTCTGGTCACCCTCGGAATCGGCGGCAACGACATCGGCTTCAGCACGATGATCAAGCGGTGCGTCGGCATGGGGGTCGTATACCACGCCCTCGGCAGCGGCAAGTACATCCCCGATGACATGCCCTGTGCGCGGCTCTACACCGGGACCGGCGGCGACCAGGTTCAGCGGAAGATCGACGCCGCCGGCAGCCGGCTGACGGACGCGCTGAAGAACATCGAACAGCGGGCGCCCGAAGCCCGCGTCTACGTCGTCGGATACCCGGCGATCCTGCCGGACGACAGCACCGGCTGCGAGCGCGAGATGTCCCTCGCCCCCGGCGACATGACCTACCTGCGGGAGAAGGAGGAACAGCTCAACGCCGAACTCCGCGAGCGGGCCGAGGCCAACGGGGCCGTGTACGTCGACACCTACTCGGCGTCGGAAGGCCACGACGCCTGCTCGGCGGCGGCTGACCGCTGGGTCGAGCCTCTTGTGCCGAGCAGCCCCGCCGCGGCCATCCACCCCAACGCACGCGGCGAGCAGGGGATGGCCGACGCTGTTCTGCGCGTCCTGGGCACCATCGGATGAACCTGACGGAGCCCCCGTCCCCGAGAACACCGGGCGTGGACGGCCAGGACTTCAGGGCTGGGTGTTCTGCGGGCTGTTGAGGTAGGCGAGCACGGCGAGCACCCGTCGGTGACCGCTGTCGCTGGGCGGCAGGCCCAGCTTCAGGAACACGTTGCCGATGTGCTTGTGGACCGCACGCTCGGTGACGACGAGCGTCCTGGCGATGGTGCTGTTGTCGTGGCCTTCCGCCATCAGCTCCAGCACCTCGCGCTCACGCGGTGTGAGCGAGTCGATCGGCGTGTCGCGGCGGCGGGTCATCAGCTCGGTCACCACCTCCGGGTCCAGGGCGCTGCCGCCCGCAGCGACGCGTTCCAGCGCGTCGAGGAACTCGTCGACCCGACCGACGCGGTCCTTGAGCAGGTAGCCGACCCCGCTCGCCCCGCCGCCCAGCAGTTCGGCGGCGTAGGACCCCTCGACGTACTGGGAGAGGACCAGGACCGGCAGGCCAGGAATCGTCTCCCGCGCCTCGCGGGCGGCGCGCAGGCCCTCGTCGCGGAAGTGCGGCGGCATCCGCACGTCCAGTACGGCGATGTCCGGCCTGTATCGGAGCAGAGCGGGCAGGATCTCGGGCCCGCTGCCGGCGACGGCCACAACCTGGTGCCCGGCCGAGTTCAGCAACAGGACGAGCCCCTCTCTCAGCAGGGCGTTGTCCTCGGCGATCACCACACGCACGGCAGCTCCACTTCGATCTCGGTCGGGCCCCCGGTCGGGCTGGTCACGGTCACCTCGCCGTCCAGGGCGGCGACGCGGCGGCGGATGCCCAGCAGGCCCGAGCCGCGGTGCTCGTCCACGCCGCCGGCGCCATCGTCGCGGACGACGGCACGCAGTCCGGCGCGCAGGCGTTCCAGCCGCACGGTAGCCCGGCTACCGCCGCTGTACTTGGCCGCGTTGGTCAGCGCCTCAGCCACCGCGAAATACGCGGCCGCCTCCACCGCCGCCGGGGGACGGGGCCCCTCCTCCAGACCACCCACGACGTGAACGGTCACGTCCAGCCCGCTGCTCGCCGCCAGCGCCCGCACAGCGCCGACCAGACCGCGGTCGGTCAGGATCGGTGGGTGGATGCCGCGCACCACGTGCCGTAGCTCGGTAAGAGCCTCCTGGGCATGGTCCTGGGCGTCGGCGAGCAGTCTGCGGGCGGTGTCGGGGTCGCGGTCGTAGGCGCGTTGGGCCAGGCCGATGCGCATGGAGAGGGCCACCAGGCGGGCCTGAGCGCCATCGTGCAGGTCGCGTTCGATGCGGCGCAGCTCAGCTTCGTGCGCGGCGATCGCGTCCGTGCGGGTGGCGGCGAGCTCCTGCACCCGGGCAGCGAGCAGTGCCCGTGGGGCGGGCCTGAGCAGGGCCTGCGACCAGCGAGCCTCCAGRTCGGCGAGCCGGGTGATCAGCGGAAGCACCACGGCTTCGCGGCGCAGCAACCCGCACCGCACCCCGTCGACGACCAGGCCGAGCGGCCACAGTGGCAGAGCGAGGAGGATCAGAGCACCGTAGAGGTAGAAGGCGAGCATCCACAGCAGATCGGTGCGGGTCCCAGGGTCCTGGACCGCGATACGTAGCCGTTGCCGCAGCGGGCCGGTGATCGCCTGGTACGCCTCGGGGATCTCCCGGCCCGTCCACGCCGCCGTCATCTGCCGTTTGGCCCCGGCGATACGGCGGATCAGCAACACCGTCTCCGGCAGCAGCCACGCCCCGACCACCGCGAGCGTGCCCATGGCGGTGATCAGCAGAACCGTGATGAAGATGTAAAGCCCGAAGGCCATCACCGCGGCCCCGCCCAGCTGGACCGTCGCCCGCCCGGCCAGCCGCATCGCCTTCCACATAAGCCCACGCTAGGGGATCGGATTCCGCGGACCGGGCCGACGCCAAGAAGGTGTAGCCCGCTACACCACTCGTTCGGGAGTGCGCTCCCTGGCCCGCACACACGCGCCCGGGAGACGCTGGAACCAACGGCAGGTCGAAGACTCCTGCCCGGGCACCGCACCGTTCACCGCGCGCCTCACGGACGGCGAACCCCACGGCGGCACGCGCCCGGGACCTGCGCCCTACATCACCCCCTCATCCACCGGAGGAGAGCACCACCGTGAGCAGGATGAAGGCCCTCTACACCGGCACCACCCCGGACACCGTCGAGATCCTGGAGGTGGACCGCCCTGTCCCAGGCCCGCGCGACGCGCTGGTCAGGATCCGAGCCTGCGGCATCTGCGGCACCGACGTGTCGTTTCTGCACCTGGGCGGTATCCCTGCCCACGCTCACCTGGGCGGCGACATCGTCCCCGTCGCGCTGGGCCACGAACCGGCCGGTGAGGTCGTCGAGGTGGGCGCCGAGGTGGAGGGACTGAAGGTGGGGGACCGGGTCGTGGTCAACCCGCAGGGGCCGAGCGGCGTCATCGGCTGCGGAGCGCGGCAAGGCGCGCTGAGCGAGTACCTGCTCGTCGAGAATGCAGCCGTCGGCAGGAGCCTGGCCGTCTTCCCCGACCACGTTCCCTTCGACGTCGCATCCCTCAACGAGCCCATGGCCGTCGCCCGGCACGCGGTCAACCGCTCCGAGGCAAAGCCTGCCGACAAGGTCGTCGTCTTCGGCGCCGGGCCCATCGGCCTCGGCGCGGCGATCTGGCTGAAGCTGCGCGGCGTGGAGCACGTGGTCGTCGCCGACGTCATTGCGTCCCGGCTGGAGAAGGCGCTGGCCATAGGAGCGGACGCCGTCATCGACTCCGCCGAGGAGGACGTCACCGGGCGCCTGACCGAGCTGCACGGGCAGGCCACCAACGCCCTCGGACAGCCCCGGCCCGGCACCGACATCTACTTCGATGCCGCCGGCGCAGCGGCGGTCTTCAACACCGTGGTGGGCAACGCCAGATGGGGCGCCAAACTGGTCATGGTCGCCATACAGAAGAAGAGCTCGGAGATCGACCTCGGCGGAATGCTCCGCAGCGAGCTCACGCTCATCGCGTCTCAGGGCTATCCGACCGAGATCTTCGAGGTCACCCCCGAACTCGTCGAGCACGAGGACCGCTTCGCCAGGCTGATCAGCCACCGAGTGCCGTTCGCCGAGGCCGACCGTGCCTTCGAATGGGCCCTGACGCCCGGCGCCGCCGAGAAGATCGTCGTCACCCTCGACGACTGACCGAAGAAATGACACCGCTGTCGCGTCCGGACGAGAGCCCGGTGCGGACAGCCTGCAGTAGTCGAAAATGGCTGCCTCCGTCCGAGGCGGAAATCGAGCGGCGCGGTGCACATTCTGGCTGCACCCCGCCACCTCGCTGCACCCCGCCACCCCCCTGCACCCCGCCACCGCCAGCAGCATGAGATGGAGATGTGCGGTGAATCACCGATCCGACGCCGGTGAGCCCGGCACCGGCGCCCACCTGTCCGGCGATGCCGGCGGCCCTGACGAGGCAGGGGAGAACAGCGCCGAACAGAGCCGCATTGAATCGGTCGAACCCCTGAGACAAGCCCACGTCCGGCCCGAGGCACTGTGGAGAGAACGGATCCAGGCTCGTCACCCCGTCCCACAGGCGCAGTCAACCACCCGTAGCACCCAGCCGGACGTCGCCAGCGAAAGCCACGCCTGCCCTCGCGGTGATGATCAGCAGAGCCATGAGGAAGGTCCGGTGGCATACCGCGACGCCGGGAATGATGCAGGCGCCCGGCCGGCATCCGACGGGAAACCGCCATCCGTGGCCTCTGCGGACACAGCACGACATGCGAAGCGGCGTCGTCGGCGGCGGATCATTGCGGTGGCGGCACTCATCCAACTCGTCGTGTTGGCGGCCGGTGACCGATTCGCGGTCTCCGCCGCGGAAGACCAGATGGTCAGCCAGATCGAAGCCAGCATCATCGAGAACCTCGACTGCGACGTCACCCCACCCACGGTGAGCGACGTCAGTATCGGAGGGTTCCCCTTCCTGACTCAGGTGGCATTCGGCAGGTTCAAGGACATCGGGGTGACCGTAGAGGGGGTACCCACGCCAGGGCCCCGGATCTCCGCAGTTGAGGCACACCTGCGCGGCCTGCACATCCCGGTCACGAAGATGCTCACCAACAGCGTCGGTGAAGTGCCGGTCGACGAGGTCGAGGCAACAGTTCACCTCGACTACAAAGATGTGAACACCTACCTGGCTGACCAGCCGGGCGCGGTGCAGATAAACCCGGTGGACGACGGTGACCAGGTAGAGGTCTCCGGAATCGCCGACATCCCGGTAGTCGGCTCCCAGCAGGTCGGCGGCATCACCACCTTCGAGATCCGGGACAACAAGCTCACTCTCGTACCTTCAGAGATCTCGCTGCGTGGCACGCTGGACATCAGTATCCCCGTTCCGGGTGGGTTGGGAAACCTGCTTCCCGACATACCGATTCCGGTCGGCGCCCTGCCGTTCGACGTCAGCGTTGTCAAGGCGGCGACCGATGCGACAGGTCTCTCGCTGACCGCCACGGCCAGGGACATCACGCTCCCCGAGGCCGACACGAAGCCTCGGAACTGCTCGGCGGCGGACACCGACCGGTCCTGAGTGACCGAACACGCCGCCGTAGCCGTGTCGCGCTCGGGCAACCACAGCGAAGCCCACGAATGCGTCCTATGGTTTCGCACCCATGAAAAAATCTCCTACGGAAGAATTTTCCACGACCAGAAATTTTCGAGAAGGAAGAAGGAGGGTGGACGTGAAGAGGATCGCTGTTTCCCTCGCCGCCGCATTTACTGTACTGACCGCATGTCAGGATCCAATCGACTCGGCCGGCGGCGCCAGTAACGCATCCTCCGGGCCGAGCGCCTCGGCGCAGATGTCACCGAGCCCGGGTGCCGCGCCAGACAGTGCGGACGCCGCCGCATATGTTGCACAGTTCCGCAGGGATTTCCCAGAGGTCGCCGAAGGCAGGACGGACCAGCAGATCATCCAGGATGCCTTCAGTAGCTGCTCGGACATGGCGGCCGCCATGGCTATAACCACTCCGTCGATGGGGCAACGCTACGGGCTCGGTGGATCGAAAGCCGACCAGTTCACTCTGCACAACATCGCGCTACTCACCATGGCGAAAATCTGCCAGACCGTCTGACGAATGGCGACGCACAGTTGGAGGGGCGCTGATGCCACGACGATCGCTCACTCGGTGGATAGCTGCGAGAATCCACACCGCCATTCTGATGATCCGGTCGCGG
The DNA here is from genome assembly GCF_001983215.1 of Frankia sp. CcI49. Classification (NCBI taxonomy): domain Bacteria; kingdom Bacillati; phylum Actinomycetota; class Actinomycetes; order Frankiales; family Frankiaceae; genus Frankia; species Frankia sp. CcI49. The sequence goes on along the minus strand of NZ_MOWP01000035.1, from coordinate 68,368 downwards.
AGCGGAAGGCCTACCCCAACGCATGCCGGTCCACATCGATCTCGGAGCACCCCGATGAGGCGGCTTCTTACGTCCCGTCCTGGCAGAGAGCCAAATATCGCTGACGCCCTACGGATGGCCGCGGGGAGAGCTGCGTCCTTCGTCTGGTCGTGCATGCTCTGGGTGGCTTTCGCCGTAAGTATCACAGGAACGATCGCCGGAGCGAAGATCCTCGATCTCGACGGTGTGCAGGGTAAAGCCGTGAGCTACGGCTCGATCGCACTCTCTCTCCTGGTGGGATCGCTGCTGGCACGGCGAGAGCCCCTGAAATCGCTCCTCAGGTCGACCAGGGTGCAATGGTTCCTGTTTCTTTTCAACGGCGGCATCGCCGTGGGTTCCTATTTCTTCGTTGACGGCAACAAGGGTACCGGCCTTGCTGTCGGGATGGGGCTGGTCGCCCTCGGAGCAGGTATCGGCCTGCTGAAACATCCGAACCGGTCCGCCGCCCGGCCGGAATAACGTGCTCCGTCGGGCGCTGTCGCGTCGACAGTCCGCCATCCAGCGGCCGTTATCCGGCCATGATCGGGTGCTGCGTCGACGTCGTGGGCTGTCCACCGGTTCCGACGTCGGAGTTCGCGCGGTTCCGGTTCCCGCCGGAGGTGATATGTCGATGGACGTCCGCTGGCGTCCATCCTCGTTCACCAGACTCGTCGACGGTCGACCGTCGACCGTCGACCGTCCGTCCAGGGGAGCTGCCCGATCGCCTGACGTCGCTGGAGGAGCCGGACGGTTCGAGCGCAGTCTGGTTTGACTTCGAGCGCGCTCTAAGCTTTAGCGTCGGGGCATGGTCACGATCGACGGGCTCGATGAGCGCGGTCTCGGAGTCTCGGGCTCGCGCCGGCCGGATGTCACGCCCACCGAGCCTGACGCCGACTCCGATGCATCCCCCGTCCTCCTTGCGCGCCCGGATTTCCGACTCGACGCCGTGGGTATCGCTGGCACGGCCGGCACCGCTGACATCAGCGGCAGCGCCGACAGCGGCAGCGACGTCGAGCACACCGTCGCCCCTCCGCTCACCGGTCTCACGATCGCAGAGGCGGCGAAGGCGACGGGCGTCAGCGCGCACACGCTGCGGTACTACGAGCGCGTGGATCTGATGCTCGAGCGCGTGTCCCGAGCGCCGTCGAGTCATCGCCGATACGACGATGTGGACCTGCGCTGGGTCGGGACACTGACCGCACTGCGCCGCACCGGCATGCCGATCCGGCAGATCGCCCGGTATGCGGCGCTGGTCCGGGCTGGCGACGGCAACGAGGCGCAGCGACTCGACCTGCTGGCCGCGCACCGACGGCTCGTCGCCGAGCGGCTCGAAGAAGTCCGCCGTCACCTCACGGCCATCGACAACAAGATCGATATCTATCGGAAGAAGGTCGACGACTGATGCCAACCTCCACGCTGCGCCAGATACCGCTCGGCGCCCAGGGCCTTCAGGTCTCCGCCCAAGGCCTGGGCTGTATGGGCATGTCCGACTTCTACGGCACCCGCGACGACGAGGAGTCGGTGGCCACCATCCGCCGGGCGCTCGACCTGGGTGTCACGTTTCTCGACACAGCCGACATGTACGGACCGCACACGAACGAGAGGCTGGTCGGGCGGGCCATCGCCGGCCGCCGCGACGAGGTGGTCATCGCCACCAAGTTCGGGATCGTCCGCGACCCGGCCAACCCGCTCGCACGCGGTGTCAACGGTCGGCCGGAGTACGTGCACTCGGCCTGCGACGCATCCCTCTCCCGGCTCGGGGTCGATCACATCGACCTTTACTACCAGCACCGGGTCGACCCCGACGTGCCGATCGAGGAGACCGTGGGGGCCATGGCCGAGCTGGTCGCGGCAGGTAAGGTGCGCTTTCTCGGACTCTCGGAAGCGGCCCCGGCCACCATCCGCCGGGCATATGCCGTGCACGCGATCAGCGCGCTGCAGACCGAGTACTCCATCTGGTCCCGCGAACCTGAGAAGGAGATCCTCCCGACGGTTCGCGAGCTCGGTATCGGTTTCGTCTCGTACAGCCCGCTGGGGCGGGGCTTCCTCACCGGGAGCTTCCGCGGCGCCAAGGACTTCGAGGCCGGGGACTTCCGTGGCTCCCTGCCCCGGATGAACGAGGAGAACCTGGAGACGAACCTCGCGCTGGTGGCGGAGATCGAAAAGATCGCGGCAGCGCGGGGATACACACCGGCACAGGTCGCCCTCGCCTGGGTACACCATCAGGGCGCCGATATCGTCCCGATCCCCGGGACGAAGCGACGTACCTACCTGGAGCAGAACGCCGCCGCCGCAGATCTCGAGCTGAGCGACGGGGAGCTCGAGACCTTGGCACAGGCAGGCGAGAGCGTCCGGGGCGAGCGGTATCCGGACATGTCCAGCGTCGACCTGTAGGTTGAAGGGCCTGACATCAGAGGGCCTGTCTCGTTCTTGGCTGAGACTCGGACGAGCCGGGCGTTACCACCGAGTCTGTTGCGTGCATCGAAGTAGCCCAGGACGGGCCCGCTTCCGCAGGCAAACGCGCAGGCCACCACCCAGATCGGAGTTCTGGAGCTCCACAGGGCAGGCCACGGCCTCATCCGAAGCAGGAAAATCATCGCGCTGGCAGCGACCCGCGCGAACTGTTCTGGGTCAGGTAGGCAGGTCGCGACGTCGGCTGCCACGAAAACAAGGTCGTTGGGCCTCGTCCGTGGCATCTCCACGATCGCCATGGCCGGTTCCGGATGGCAGGGCGGCGCGCAGCCGAGCGCCGCGAAGACGTCCGCCGCCTGCTCGGCGGGGCAATGACGGCCTTGTCTGCCTACGGACCGCAGTACGTGAGCCCCGGAAAGCCCAGAGCCCCGCGTCGTGTGATCGGCTGCGGGGCTCTGAACCTGTCTCAACCAGACACCTGAGGGTCCCACCCAAGGGAAGATCCACGGGTAGTACCTGGAACGAAGCTCCAGGCCGTGGGGTGCGGGGCTCGGCCCCGGGGTCACATTGCGGGCCCTGGGGAGTCGCCCCAAAGGGCGACGACCAAGGATATGTGCTCGGAGGAACTCGAACCAGACTCGAACCCCCGTTGGTAGTAGTCGGGGCCGAGGTCGCGGTAGGTGGTCTGGTCATGGAGGGCTCGTCCACCAGCTCCAACAGCTCGGCCACCAGGTCACCCTGACAGCCTTGCGGCCGGAATAGTGCTTGCCGGCCGACTCGTTGTTCCCGGGACACAGTACAACTGCAGTGCGGCTCCGGCCGCGACGATGCTCACGGAGTGTGCATGCCGTTGGTTTACGAGCGCGGCCCTTTGGTCCGTCGCTGCGGCTCGCCACCAGCTCCCGCGTTCGCGGTCTGGCACCTCGAAACAATGTCCTGAGGGAACTCGGACCTGAGCCTAGTATGGGCTTCATGGTGGGGGATGGGAGCCGGAAATCCGAGGAAGAGTACGTGCATTATCTGGAGGCCGAGCGTTCACGATACGCCTGGGTTATGCGTGTCTATGGTTACCTGTCCCAGGCGCAAGCAACTGAGGCAGCTGAGCGACGATATCCGTATGAGCATGCGGACGCTCCGTATCGCGGCCTGATCTTTCACGACGAGGCGTGGCATTGGGCGATGCTTGACCTCAAGGGAGAGCGCTACTGGTTGCGCCATCCGGAGTTGACCAGTCCGCCGGATTCTTATAACGCGCTCGATTGATCTCCGATGAATTGTGGTGAAAGTAGGTAGTCCGTGACCGTCCACTGTCCTCCGCGGGCTTGACCGAACGTGGATGTGCAGAGACCGCCGGGCGCCGGTCCGGCAAGGGAAGAGTGGATAGTCCGGGGTCACGGTGCGTCCCAGTCGAACCCGCAGTGGGAGTTCCGCCGGGTCAGGCGCTTCCCGCTGGTCGGAGACCACCCTGTAGCCGCGCTGRTGGAACTCGTGCCCGACCGGGTGAACACGGCGGAAGTGCTGATGGCGGCCGAGCTGGAGCACCACGTCTGGGGCGTCCGCCGCTACCGGGCACGGCTGGCACTGGCGCCGCACGCCATCGTGTTGGCGGGGTGAGCGGGCCCCCAGGACGAGATCACACATGAACGACGAGGGCCTGCGACCCATGACAGTGACTCCTGCCGGGCCCGCCCAGTGCTGCCGCTCGGAGATGCCGACCCGTGCTGCCCGGCGCTTGCGACCTCTGGGACGGCGAGCTCCGCGAGATCGCGAGGCGTGCCACGGCAGAGGTCACAATGACCGTGTATGGGCACAGCTCGCTGGAAGAGAAGCGAAAGGCGCCCGCCCCGCTCGACCAACACCTGAGCTGAGGAACATTCCTACACCCGTTGCTACAGAAGCGGCAGAGCCCCGCAGCCTTGGATGGGGGCTGCGGGGCTCTGGCCTGTCTCAACCGTGCGTGCACCGGCAGGACCACAATAAGAACCGGACGATCTTGGTTGAAGGCCCTGAGATCGTGGTTCGTCCGGTAGGGACACGTGCCCTGACCAGGGATGACGCATGAGGGCCCCGGACGGCACCAGCCCGGCCGGTGCTCCGGCCGTGGACGCGCCGGCCCAGAGCAAGGACATCGCGGTCACCCTGGTCACGTTGATCATGGCGTTGGTTGTCGGGTTGACGTTCTTGTTCGGCTTCGGCAATGTCCTCCAACTCGGGCTTCGGTTGGGGGTGCCGATCTGGATCGCGCCGCTGGTGGCCCCGGCTGTTGATCTTTCGGTGGTGGGGCTATTGCTCGGGACGCGGCAGTTGGCGTTGCGGGGCGCTCCCATCGAACTTCTGCGCCCGGCCCGGCGGCTGCTGGTGTTCTCCAGCATTGTCACTCTGGCGCTCAATATCGCCGAGCCGGTGATCGCGGGTGACTACGCGAAGGCCGCGTTCGACAGCGTCGGTCCGCTTTTGCTGATCGGCTGGAGTGAGGTCGGCCCAGGCTTGTTGCAGGCCATGCGCCACTCGCCCGAAGGCCCTCAGAATCCTCCCTCATACCCGCCGGCTGGTGTGGACGCCACGCCGCCGGCACCGGCGCCAACCGCCGACGGCGGCATCACCACACCGCCGTCGGCCTCGCCGGAGGTTCCTCGGCAGCGTCGACCCGCGGCGGCTTCGGGTGGGCTGTCGGATGAGGAGTGGCTGGCGCGGGCACGGCGTGAGGATGCCCTGTACTGGGAGGAGAACCACCGGCCAATCTCCTCGGACGAGCTGCGTAGGCGACTGCACGTGGGGTCGAAGCGGGCCCGGAGCCTGGTCACACAGCTACGCGCCGAGGCCCGCCGCGTCCTCGACGAACACAGCCCGGCCGGCGCCCCCACCACGGGCGGCCCTCTCCTGGAGAGCCTCTCTGGCAGCGGCGGAGGCGGGGACAGGGTGGAGCTGGTCGAGATCGGGCCGGCGGAGCCGGCCGACCCGCCGGGTGTGCTCGCCACCGTCGGATGAAGCCTCCGCCCGTACGTGCGGGACCAGCATGCACCGGGAGTCCGCGCCGGCCCGGATACCCCCTGCGGGGCACGCCCCATCCCGTCCAGCCCGGCCCTGTCCGTGCCCGCCCGTCGACCGCCGCCCCCGCCCCCGCCGCCGTCCAGGGAGACACGCACACGTGATCACGAATCCTCCGCAGCAGAAGCATCTCGGCCGCCGCACCTACGCTCGTCCCGCCGCCCGCACCGTCGCCGGCAGTGAGCACCAGCTGTGGCTGGCCCGCCACCTCACCCCCCGGGACCGGTGGATCACCCGGATGCTGCACGAGCACCGGGTCCTGACCACCCACCAGATTGTCGAACTCGGCTGGACGGGCCGGCGTGCGGCGAACCTGCGCCTGCTGGAGCTCTACCGCTGGCGCGTCCTCGACAGGTTCCAACCGCTGGTGCCCRCCGGGCTGGCGCCCATGCATTACATCCTCGACGTCGCAGGCGCGGCCGTGCTGGCGCACGAGGACGGCCTGGACCCGAAGAAGATCGGCTACCAGCATGATCGGGCGAAGGGCATCGCCCACTCCCTGCACCTGGCGCACCGGGTCGCGGTCAACGGCACGTTCACCCGCCTTATCCACCACGCCCGCCAGCCCGGCGCCACGGGCACGCTGACCGCCTGGTGGCCGGAAGAACGCTGCGCCCGGCATTTCGGCGACATCGTCCGCCCCGACGCCTTCGGCCGCTGGACGACCCACGGCGGCACCGTGGTCGAGTGGTTCCTGGAACTGGACTACGGCACCGAACCCCTGCACCGCGTCACCGCCAAACTCACCCACTACCAGCAGCTCGCCACCAGCACCAGAATCGCCACCCCGATCCTGCTGTGGACCACCACCGCCCGCCGCGAGGCCCGCATCCGCCAGGCGATGACCCAGACGCTGCACAACCTCGACCGGCCCGAGTTGGTGCCGGTCGCGACCACCGCGGCCGACCTCACCCCACCCGACCAGCATCTCGACCCCACCCCGGCCCGCTGGCTTCCCCTGACCGCGTCCCGGCCCGGCCGGCTCGGCCTGCACCAGCTCCCCGGCGTCCCGCCGCACCTGCGTCCCACCGCCCGCCAGGACGACACCGCCGGCCCGTCGGACCCCTCCGGCCGGCTGCATCCGCCGGACCCAATGCCACCCACCAGCCTGCATCCCGCGGCCTGACCGGGACCCCGCCCATCCGCGCTGATGGTGTCTGCCCGCCGGTCCTACGGCCGGCAGGCAAGGCACCGCCGGCGCGGGAGAAGACCCACTCCGACGGGGTCTCCGGACGGTCGGGACGCCGGCAGCCCCGTATCAGAGTGACGGGGCACTTACGGCGCCACCACCCGCCGCACCGGCCCAAGAAGAAAGGGAGACGGCCGCGGACGGCCGGGACGACGCCCGCCCCGCATGAACAAGTAGAGGCCCGACACCGGCCAGGGCACGACCCCGGCCCGGTCGGACACGGGGACCACGAGAGAGGACTGTGCCGTGAACGCTGACACCTGGACGCTCGTCGAGGACATCACCAGCCGCGTGCAGCGCGCCGTGCGCGCCGGGGACTACCCCGCCATCCTGGGCCTGCAGGGCGACTGGAACCTGTTCCTCAGCGACTACCCCTACCTGACCAGCTGGGCGACCGCCCTCGCGTTCGAGATCCGCGCCGCCGCCACCGCAAAAGCCCTCCACACCCACCGCTGGGCTCTCGCCGTCCCCCAGGTCTGCTACGACGACGGCGAGATCATCCAGGCCCGGCCGCTGTACACCGCACCGCTCCAACCCGGCGAGACCGAGACGATCAGCTGGATGAGCTATGACGCCACCGACGGGGTCGACTACGGCCACGTCGAGTTTGCGCGCCGCCCGGACGGCCAGCCCGTCTTCGACGACCTCGAATACTTCACCAGTCCTGTCCAGTCCCTGCCCCGCCACCCCGGCGGCGCCCTGCACCGCCTCTTGGTCGCCGACATTGACCTCAGCGAGATCACCCTATCCCTGCCCACGCGACGCTGACCACAGGCACCCGGTGCGGACCGCAAGCGCAGACAGTGTCGGCGGGTGGGCAGGTGTAGCGATGCTGATCATGATCTTGGCCGATGAGGAGATCGCCGTTCGTGTCGATCACCCGGCGGCTGGCCACGTTGTGCCGCCGTACGGTGAGCGCCGTCGGTGAACAGCGGTCCCGTTCAGCGTGGGAGGGCAGCTGCAGCCGTGGAATCCCCACGTTGACACGCACCCAGGCTGGGGTCAGGTACTTCTTCGATGCCTCGGCATCGTTGAACTCGGGCCTCCTCCCGACCTCGCAGACGGAGACGAAGCACTCAGCGGGTGGTGTGCCGGACGGCGGGGCCAAGGGGGCGGCGGTAGGGGGTGGTTGGCCTCGCGACTGTCCGTTAGAGCCCGACTGGCAGGCTTTTGGGGTATTTGTCCCGCACCCAGAATGGCCCGCGAAACCTGAGACCTTGACAGAGTGGTTCACTAGGTTCACGCTATGTGGCGACATCCATGATCCGCTAACGGGGGCGCGGCGATGTTGCCGAGCATTAGAACAGCATGAAGTTCAACATATTCTCTGTCCCGAGCGGGAGCGTTCAGCCCCTAAAGGCGAAGTTCGGAGACGTCGGACTCAAAGCCATCCATCAAGACGAGACGTCGGGCTGGCAGAGTATCTTTTATTTTTCGACGGAGCAGGAACCGGCTTCGATCCCGTGGGTTGAGACCTATGCGGAGTACTTCGGCGACAGCCTTCCAACCAACCTCATCTACTTCGCCGCCTATCTCTTCGAGAAAGACGGTAGATGCTATGTCCTGAGCTATGGCAAGAGCCACTTCTACATACGCCAGTTCTGTGACCATGATTTTGGTATCGAAGTTGTGAAGCGTATCGGCGATCATAACAATACGCGCCAGACATCGGTGCGACGCTTGACAGGGAGGCGCAAGAGACAGATCAGAAGCCAGGCGCGAGGAACTGCGCTTGATCTAGAGAGTGGCGAAGCTGTCGACTACCTGCAGACCGACATCTCTCCTGAGTACCGGAACCGCTTCGGCCCCTCAGCCAAGTTCGGCTCTTCCATCCTCCTGAACGCGCCAATCACGAAAGATGAGATTGGCGACCTCTTCGACAACCTTGACTATGCACTCAAGGGGGTGCCTCGCTTTTCCCTGCCCCGTACCGCCATCGTTAATGAGGAGGAGGAGATCTCTCGTTATGACTCCCGCCTCTTGAGTGCCATTGCCGGAGCCTCGCAGGCGGCCGAGTTTGCCGACGAGGGGCATGACGTTGTAGGAGTCGACTTTGTTTTCAGGCGGAACGAGAGGTACGCACTTTCCTGCCGAGGATACGACAAGCTTGAGCTCGACGATGACGATCTTAACATTGACGCGCTTAGATCCTATGTGCGAAACCAGCGGATACCGGCAAACCGAATTCTGAGCATCCGCGTTCGGGTGGACAACGAAGGCCAGAAGTCATACTCCAGGAAGCTCAAGGACTCCCTCGACTTTGTTGTCGAGGGTGAGAACGTGATGCTCCGAGAGGGGAAATGGGTTCGCTTCAACGAAGACTACCTCGATCAGCTTCATACTTCCATTGACGGCATCGCAGTCGAAGAGGTGGAGGCGGATCTAGAGTACATTACCGAAATTGAGGGAAGCTTCAATGATAAGGTCGGCGAGTTGGGATACGTGTCCGCCGACAAGAACTTTGGGATCGTCTCAACAAGGGCCTCTACCCCAGTTGAAGCATGGGATCTTTACCGAGATGGCACTGTATACGCTGTAAAATTTGGTACTACGCAGAAGATTAACTACGTCTGCGACCAAGCGTCCCTCGTGCTCGAAATCATCCGCAACAATGCAAACATCCACGAGTTGGATCAAGAGCTTCGAGCTTACTGTTTGTGGCTCGGCTTCGCCCGAAAGACATCTATAGCTAGAATCTCAGAAGTAAATTCTCTCATCTTGAAGCACAAGATTGACGATTGGGCGCGGCGCTGCCGAGAACTCGGGATTGAGCCGAGGCTCAAGTTTTCAAGGCGACACAGGGAGCCTCGCAAGCGAGCGGCTAAGGCGAAGTAGTCACGCAACATCAATTTCTTCGCATAGTGGGTAAAGTTTGTTGATCATCTCTCGGACGTCCGGCCTCGACAACTGCTCCCGGGCCGCCCATGGCTGGAGCTACCAGCTGGCACGCCTCATCGCGGCCCATGCTCGCCGGGCAGACAGCAACACGGCCGCTGACCATCAGAAGATCTGGCGCTGGGAGCGCCGAGGCATCGCTCCGGACCGATTCACGCGGGGCCTTCTGGCTGAACTCCTTGGCCTTTGACCGTATTTCCTTATCCGGGCGAGGCTTCGAGGACACCGAGGTCGTGGTGGGTGAGGGCGGTGACCGCGGCCGACTGGGTGTCACGCAGCGTGCCGGTGAAGGAGACCGTGATGGTTGGTGGGTCGGCGCGACGGTCGGTGATCGGTAGCTGGCTGCCGACGTCGCGGACGAGAGCGGCGGCGGTGTCGGCCATGGCACGGGGCAGGTGGAGGAACTCCAGGTCCTCGGCGTAGCAGCGGATGAACCGTGGGGTGTTCCAGTTCAATCATCGGGACCGGTGCGAGCGCACGACTCACCAACGCGAACGGCGGGACAGGGGACCGCATCATCAGCCCCAGCGACATAACCGGCGGAGTCGACAGGAACGTGGTGAAGCCTCCGAGCGGGGTTGCTCGGAGGCTCCCGGGGTGGGTGGTCTCAGCCGTCGGTGTGGTGTTCGCGGTGGGGTCGGTCGCGGTGGGTGAGGTTGCGGCGGATGTCGTCGCAGCGGTTGGTGAGTTCGCGTGCTTCCGCGAGTGCGGCGTCACGAGTTTTGATCACGGCGCGGCGTGATCCGTACTTGCCGCCGTAGGTCTGCTGCGCGACGGTGGCGAGTAGTCCGGCGCGTCCAAGATCTTCGGCGTGGCCTGCCAGGTGGAGGAGCTGCCGCAGGGTGGGGAAGTCGCGTCCGTCTTCCCACGCCATCGCGAAGATCACGTTGGAGAGTCCGGCGAGAAAAGTCACCGACGCCAGATGCTCGGCCTGCCGTCGGGCCGTGTCGGGGTTGTCGGCGTCGGGGGTGGTGCGACGGGGGCGGTAGCCGTTGCGCTGGGCGGCGTCGTGGACCGCCCAGCGGCGGATGACGGCACGGTTCACGACGGAGGTCTCGCCGTCCTGGGTCTGGTACTGCCACCCGTCGGGTTCCCGGGTGACGACGTTCAGGGAGGCGACGGCGCAGTTCCGGATGATCGTCCCGAGCCGACGGGCGTAGATCAGTACCGCGTCCTGGGCGATGTCGTCGGACACGTCGTCGCTGCCGTAGGTGCCGAATCCGTCCCGGGCGATGGTGGCGCTGCCGTTGGCGCGCTTGCGGGAGCGGGATGCGTCGACCTTCCGGCAGTGGCGGTGTGCGTGGTCGACGATCGCGGCCCAGTCCGCTTCGGTGACACGCGCCATGTCCTCAGCCGTGGCGGACTGGGCGGGAACGGTCGACGGAATGTCCCGGGAAAGGAATGAGGAAAAGAAGTCATGCGACATGGAGGACTCCATGTGAGTGGGGGATTTAGCGCCGCGCGCCGGGCGCAACGCGCCGATAACTAATAATCCCTCCACGCACCCAAGAAATCAATGCCGCCGGGCGACTATTTCTAGGCTTTTTGGGCAATCCGGCAATCCTATTTTCGCAGGTCGGAGACCAAATCCCGTAAGTCGACAAACGGCAAAGATGTGGGTCACAAAAAGAACGCAAGCACGAAAGAATAGGCCGAGTGAAATGCAGGGGAAGGGTCGCGTGAGGAATTCAGGTATTCGTGGAATTCTAGTTGACTGCGCCTATCTGAATGGCGACTGCCGGGACCCGTGGGCCTGGAGCGGCCCGACTATCATCCAGGGCTCCTGGTAGCCAGTCGGGCTGTTCTTGGGCGGTGCCAGCGGGCCCCTGACCTGCGCCAGCACGCCGCAGGCGGGTATCCCATCAAGTGGGATACCCGCCTGCGCACCAGAGGGGATACCCCATGAGAAGGGGGTATGCCGATGTCGCGGCCGGCGTCCAGGCGGCGAACTGCCCTCACCGTTGAAGACGTGGCTGGCGGCTCGGCCTGGGTAGCACATCCGCTGGTCACGGCCTTGTGGCCTCTCGCTGTGCGTTGCCGTGGCGGTGCCAGCGCCCGCTGCTGGCCGGTCCGGTTCCCCGTGGGCGGCGTGGGGCTTGTGGCCGGCGGGGACACCGTTGCTGGCGCTCCGCTGGGTCGCCGCGGCGGTGGCTCACCTCGGCTACTGGGTCGCACGCGGGGCCGCACGCGGTCGTTATCCCGTTCCGGGGGCAGATCTAGACCACGGGGTGGCTGGGTTCGCCGATTTGCTCTCTGCCTGCGCGTCCGACGGTTACGTTCTGAGGTGTGCCGCTAGAATTCCTGCGGATGCTCGGCCGCGATGGCCACCCGACCCCGCTGGGGCAGGCCTTCGCCGAGTACGGCCGCATCGCGAAGACTCTGGCTCTGCTGGCGATAATGGAACCTCTCGACGACACCCATCGCCGGGTGGTGCGGTGAACACTCAGACCACCGTGCAGGAATCCCGCCACAAACTCGCCCGCGTGATTTTCCACGGCCGCTGCGGGCAGATCTACCGGGAAGGGCAGGAGGACCAGCCCGGCGCCCTCGACCTGACCTCAACGCCGCCGTGCTGTGGAACACCCGCTACCTCGCTGTCCTACGCCAGACCCGACACCGACGTCGCCCGGCTCTCCCTGTCCGAGAACGCCCATCTTAACTTTCTGGGCTGCTACTCCTTTTCCCCCACCCCAAGGCTTTGGCCCGTGGGCTCTGCGTAGCCCCGAGGACAATCCTGATGAGGAGACCGCCATGAGCCAGCAGGAGGAGCCGGCCGGGTTCGCCGCGGTGACCGTGGTTCTGCTGACGGTCGAGGAGTTTCCAGGCGAGCTCGCCGATGACTATCCGACTGCCTGCGCTGCCCTAGATCTGCCCGTTACGTATGACGGGTACGCACTGCTTCTCGGCCAGGACACCACCGGCGCCCGATGGACCCAGGTCAGTACGGACACCGACGCCGCCCGTAGCGCCCTGGCCCTGTGGGACACCGGCTTGCAGACTGGGATCTTCACCAACCCCAAGCGCCTGCTCGCCTACCGGCCGGGCTGGCCCATCGAATGCCACCTGGCCCTCGCGGATCAGACGGACCCGCATGATCCGAACAGGGTGGAGACGCCGCTGCGACCACCGCAGATGACCGCCTGGCCCGGCGCGGAACGCCGCCGCGTCGCCGACCGTCTCGCCGGCGCCTTGGAAGACCTGATCGCCGACGACGATACCGGCTTCGACGAGCCCCGCATGCGCCTGCACGACATCCTGCCCAGGCTCGCCGACCTGGACCATCCCGCCGTCACACAGGCCCTTAACGCCGCTTGGCGGCTCGCCGCCGACTCGGCCCCTGCCCCAGGAAGCGTGCGGTCCCGCCGCGCCACGCCCGCCCCGGCACGGCTCCTCCGCGCCAGCGCGGACGGCTGGAGCCTGGTGGGCCGCAACGACTACCCGGTCCTGCTCCTGGCAGACCAGCTCCCCGCCGTCGCAGCAGACCTCACCGGTACAGACCGACTCGCCGAACTCCTCGACGCCCTGGAGGCAGCCGCGACCCGGGCCGTCATCTCCCCACCGCGCCCCGCCTCGCCGCGGCGGGGCCAGACCGGCCGCTGAGATCACGAACGTGACCGTGAAGTGCACACGTCCTCGGCGCGACGGCCAACGCTGCCAGCGAGACGCCGCGGAATGGCCCGGACAACGTCAAGGCCTCGGACAACCGGATCTCGACTGGCCGGACCTACCCCGGTCGGTGGCCTGCTGGACCCATCTGACCGACCCCGAACGGGAGATGTGTCTGCAAGCACGCGCACGACGCGACGAGGCCAGCCGAGAACACCGCGCCCGCGAGGCCGCCGCCCGGGAAGCCGCCGGCATCCCCCCTCCACAACCGGTCACCATGGTGGAACGCGACCCACCGGTGTGCACCGGGGACTGCATCTCCGAAGCCGCCGCCTGGGACAGGGCCCATCCGGGACAGTTCCACGACCACAGCGACGGCGCGATGATGTCCTGCGCCACCTGCTATGGCTATGTGTGCTGTTCCTGCGGCCACGCACCGGTCCCGGGGACGCTGATGATCTGCGACCGGTGCGGCGAGGCGGACGCGGACGCACTTGCGGCCGACGCCGACTGGGAACCGCCATCCGACCCGCGCGACGACCTCAACCGGCTCATCGGCCGCATCGTGCACACCGGCAACCTGACCTACGCCACCGTCCACGCCCGGGTCAACAAAGCGATGGGCGTAGCGCGGCGCCGAGAAGCCGACCCTCAGGCAATCCAGGAAGGCATCGCCTTCGCCCACGCCTGGCTGGAGGCGCTGGCCTGCGACGAACCGGACCCGATCGGGGCCACCCTGGACAATCCGGCCACCGGCATCGCAGCCCCGACCGGCAGGACACCACGGCTTCGCATCATCCCCATGCCCGCCTCCGGACCCAGATGGCAAGCACAACTCGACCTCATCCGCGCGAGCGGGGCGGTCTACGACGCCCAGAGCCGACTCTGGTGGCTGTCGCTGAGCACAACCGAGCCGGGCTGGGTCGCGCTGCAGACGCTGTTCACCGCCGCCCGCGAACACCAGACTCAGATCATCGTGGAGATGTTCCCGCCCTGACGGAGAGCAGGCGGGCGCGGATCAGCCGGCGCTGGAGGGAACCACAGCCACGAACTCGGCCCCCTTGTGGTTGGCCACGATCAGCGCGAAACGATGCCCGACCGGGCATTGAAGATCAATCTGGACGTATCCGCCCCGTGTACCGATCGGGCTGGCGTAGTCGTCGCGGTCCGGGAACACCGTCACGGCCCTGTGATCTTCGGCGAAATCCGCCCGGTCCACCGTATCGGCTCCGCAGGAGGGACAGCGCAGCTGCCACTGCAGACCGTCCGCGGTGGTCCCGTCAGGAACGAGCACCTGCGGATGAGGGTTCATCAACATCGACAGCTCCCACCATGAGTGCACAACACCCGCATCGACCGGAAGCCGGCGCGAGATCCTGGTACGTACAGAATCCTCCTGTGCCGCAGGGCCTTCGAAACCACCCCGGCGAACACAGAGTCGGCAAACAGTCGTCAACCGATGCCCGCCAGCCACACCCCTCGACCCGCATCACGACGTCGACAGCCCACGTCGACGATCAAAGGTAGGAGACGTCCGTGTCGAGTATTTTGGGGCCGTGTTGATCGGATACGTGCAGGTTGCCACCGCCGACCAGAGCCCCGACCACCAGATCGACGCCCTGGAACGCGCTAGCGAGGCCCGCCGCAACATCCACATCGACCTGGCCTCCGGCGTCAGCGGTCACCTCGACAAGGCCAGCGTCGACAAGCGGCCCGCCACCACAGGGAACGCGGCATGAGCGGCCAGGAGATCTGGCGCACCACGACCAACCTCGACGTGACGACCGTCGTCGAACGCGGCGGGAGGGTCTCTGTCCGCCTCGCCGACCGCGAGGTCTACTGGGCGCAACTGGTCCCCGGCCGCGACCCCGCAGAGAGCCGCTCCTCGCATGAGCTGGTGCTCGATGCTCTCGCGCAGATGCTCGTCGACCAGCTTCATCCTGGGTCTCACCCCGGCACTTTCCACCCGCGTCGAACTGGACCATGACGCACAGAAGGGGGTAGCCAGCCGCGAGGCTGGTCCAGGGTTGCTCGCTCCCATCAAAGATCACCAGTGCCGCTGCGTGGATCTTTCTCGTCCTCGACTCTCGCCGGCCGCTGACCCGGATTGGAACACGACTCATGTACGACGGAGGCGACTACGAACTCGTCTGGCCACGGCACCTGTTCGTCCACGAAGCGAGCAACCTGCTCAACCACCGCAGGATCCACCGTGACTGGGATGACCGCTGCCTACTACTTCTCGATCATGCGTTCGCAGGCCCTACTCCCCAGGACGACTTCCGTCAGGCAGCCGCGCAGTCCCCGCCTCCACGTGGCCTGAGTAACGGGCAGGCCTTCCTCCGCGACCTGATGTCCAGCTCCGAACAGCTCCGCGAGACCACAACACCGCAGTACCGCCCGTACTGGTCCGAACGCCGGGCGGGTACCTCCCCTGACCGTGCCGGTCTGCGTGCCACAGCCCGCCAGTTCATCGACATCGTCAGCCATCTCAACAACCACGGATACTTCGAGCAGGCGTTCGGTAAGGACTGCGTCGACGACCCCAGCGAGATCGACCCCTCGGCCGTCATCGAGCGCGCCATCGGCGCCGCAGGCCTGTGGCCGCTGACGCCGGACCGCCTCGCGCAGAACATCGACGTGTTCTGCGACGTGGTCGAAGTGCTCCACGATCTGGTAGCGCGCCCCCGATCTCGCGGACTACACGACTACGACGGCTGCGGCTGGCACTACCGCGATTTCTCTCCCGCCACAGGCCGCGTCGTCTACCGGTGGCGCGTCAACGGGCTGCTCGAACGAAGCGACCTCGGCCTCCACCTCGCGGACGAAGGCGAGGACGTCGGTCGCCTGGTCACCAGCACCGATCCCGCCCGCTCGGACCTCCTGCGCAGCATGGCCCAGCGAGAAAGCCCTGCCGCTGACCGGCTCCGCCACGCCATCAGCCTGTACCGGGCACGGCACGCCGACGAACACACCAAGAGATCCGCGGTCGTCGTCCTCGGCGGCGTTCTCGAAGAACGCCGACAACTGATCAAAGATGAGCTGCTCAGCAAGGACGAAGGTGACCTCTTCACGATCGCGAACAAGTTCGCGATCCGGCACCAGAACGAACAGCAGAAAACCGACTACAGCGTCGAGTTCCTCGACTGGATCTTCTGGTGGTACCTCGCGACCATCGAACTCACCGACCACCTCATCGCACGCTAAACAGTGATCATCGCTGGCGCCAACGGCTGTAAGTTCCCTCCTCACAGCCGTCATCGCGACCTTGGCGGAGTCTCCCCGATGGCCAGCGCGCCAGGCTGGAGGCCGCGGGCGGTTTCACCAGCATCTACGAATCGGCGATCAAAGACGTGTGTGCCGCACTGGAGACGCTGCTCCGCGATGTCTTCCACCGCAATGTCCCGAACCCAGAGGCGGTCGAAGACTGCCAAGCAGACCGGAGCGTCTTCCAACGCCTCGATGACGCCGCCGCCCTACCGGGACCACTTCCACCGTGACCTGCCTGCCGCTCTCGGGAACGGCTGGACGACCCTGACCGAGGGCATGACTGTCCGACACGTCCTGACCCACGACGCCGGCCTCGTCGACGCCCGCTATCTCACGCGAATCCCGCACGCCACCCAGACCGTGGGCCAGCGGGTCCACGTCGGTCTCCGCCAGGTTCTCGACCTCCTCGACGCGGCCACCGCCCTCGGCACTCTGCTCACACCGACGAACCCCTGACCACCATCACGTTCGTCGAACCGGACAGCCCGCCGGACCGAGGCCGCGGGCGGTCAGCCGCCGCCGGTACTAAGCGCGGGAATGGAGATCACGGCGACCTGGACGGTGGAGACGGTTGTGAGCCCGTCGAACACCCCAGCCTGGCCACCACCGGCCCAGGTGACGTTCCAGGTGACCGTCGCGGTCACGGTGAACACACCGCCGGGCTGATCCTCGGAGACCGTCTGGTAGGTGTGCCCGCAGTCAGGCGACGACGCCTTCGGGTCACCGCCGTCCGGGTAGGGGGTGCCGGGCCCGGTGCAGTGGACCTGGGCGCCGTCGCCCATCACCCAGTCAACCCCCGTCGGGGTCGCCGTGGCGGTGACCGACACGCCGCCGGCGGCGGCCGTAGCGGAGACCGTCCGCCAGCCGGCGGGGTCCAGCCACATCCAGGTTGGCAAGCGGATCAACTGCCGGCCGATCGGGCTCAGCGCGATCGCCGGGCCTTGCAGCCGCAGCTGGCTGCGGGCCTGCTCCGCCAGCCCACCCACATCCGGCCCTCCTGCCACCGGCCTGCCCTGGCCGTCGGGTATCCATACCGGCGGCCGGTACAGAGCGTCCCGCACCCCGTCGGTCTGGCACTGGTAGACGTACCAGGCACCCGGCCGACCGTCCGGGACAGTCGCGACCGGCCGCGCGGGGAGCGGGCCGGACCGGTCGACTGCCGCCACCACCCGCAGACCGCCGCCGTCGGGGGCCAAGTGGAACTGCACCGGCTGGATCGCCTCCGTAGTGGGCTGGAAGTCGCTGCGGACGTAGGAGCAGCGCGCAACGTCCGCCGGGTCGAGAGCCACATCACCCGGCGGGCGGGCCGACCCACCGCGCCCCGAGCCACCGCTCCCGCCATCCTGCGGTGGCGGCGCCTGCCCGCCAGGAGGTGCCGGTGCGAGGCCGTTGCCGCCCGCGGCCAGGTCGCAGCCCGGGATCGGATTCTGCGCACAGTCCGTGGTCGCGTAGCTGTCAGCGAACGCCGGCGCTCCCGCAGCAAGTAGTCCCAGTAGGCAGGTGCCGGTGAGGATGAGGCGTGTCAGCTGCATGAGCCCACCGGCTCGACAGCGAACCGGGTCACCTTCCACGACCCGTCCTGATGCAGCCGCACCTCGGACGTCACCGCCCGCCGCCCACCGGGCTCGTCGGTGAACGGCGCCCCGTCCGCACGGTGGCGCAGCCAGTTCGTGCTGTCGGAGCAGTCGAACACCATCACCGTCGTCGGCGCGTCGGCCGGCTCCACGGAGGTGATCTCCGGATGCAGCACGGGGGCGCCACGCGACACCAGCCCGTTGTAATGATCGGCGTACAGGCCGCCGGAGACCGCCTGCAACGCGTCCCCCGACGCGTACCGCGTCAGCTCGGGCGACTGCCAGTCCGAGGTATGACTCGCCTCGGCCATCGCTTCCCATAGACCGACATATGCGGCCACCGCCCGCTGCCCGGCAGCATCAGCCGGCGACGTCGGCGACGGCGACACTGTCATCCGCGGCGCCGGGGAGCGGCTCGTCGGCGGTGCCGGCCCAGGAGCCGGTTCGGCGTTGTCATTCGAGCTGCAGGAGACCACGAGTACGCCCGCGGCCAGCAACCCGACGGCCACACCGCGCACCGGCCAGCAACGACCACGAGAATCCGAACGAGGAGCCACCACGCCCACCTCGCAAGCATCCGACGCCGGTCCGTCACACCGATACGACGGACCGTCCCTTTCAGCCTGCCTTGCCGGACACGCGCCGGCCCGTTCCAACTTCCAAGTCGGAACGACACGCCAGCGCAATTTGACACATTCGGACCATAAGCGGCTAGTCATTTCGAACCGCCATATAACCCAGAAGAACCACAAGATCGCTGGCATGAATCGAACGCTGGGCATCTGCACGTTCCCGCTGGCACACCGCGAACGCAGTCCCTGCCCTGGCCGACCACGTAGCAGCCCTGGCATCGGATGCCGTGGCCGTCCAGGCACAGGCTTCACCCATCGCGCAGACCGACGATCATTGGCGCGTACCTGTCGGATCGCCACCCCAGGACCATCACCTTCTCGACCAGTGGCCAGCTCCTCGGACTCCGCGTGCACGGCAGCGCGCTCTCCTGATCCGACTCGATAAGCCGCGGGCGCTGCCCTCACCTTTAAGACTGGCGGCCGAAGGTCCCGACCGTCCGCGTCAGGATGAGCGGCCGGCCTGAGAGGCACCGCGGGTGCGCGTTCGGCCCGTTCTTGCGGTTCCCGGGCCCTGGGAACGCGCCGCCATGCCCGCCGCAGTGCGAACAGCGTCGTCGCCCCCACGACCGGGAACCTGATCGCTCCTGGGCGCCGGTAAACGGGAGCTCCCCTGGATTGCGAGGGGTGAGAGCCGGCGCGCGTGCCGCGATGGGCCCCAACGATTCGTGGCTCACGAACATTTCGGCGTCGATCTCCGGTCTTTCGCCGAACGTGGAGGGCTCGCGGACGCTGTTATCGCAGGTCAAGCGCCACCCGGAGCGCGAAGCCAAAGATTCTGGCTGGTGGGAATGGTTCACCGGCCGGGACGGAGCATCGTTACGGCGCGCCCTCGGGGCGTTGCTCTACTTCCTCCTTCGAAGGGGTTGATGACCATGACGCTTGGTGGTTCCGCGAGTGCGGTTCTGGAGCGGACCGAGGCGACACCGCTCGGCCTGCTGGACGAGTTCCAGCTCGATGTGCAGGTGACGGTCGAGGCGGCGCCCGGATACACGATCCGGGCGTGCGACACGAGCGACACCTGTGGTTCGACCTGCGCCTCGGCGTGCGCCAGCGACTGACCCAGTGACGGCTGCGGCGCCGGCTCGCCGGTCCTGCCCGTTCGGCGAGCCGGCGACCGCAGTGTGCGACGGAGGTGTGATGGTCGACGTGGAGCTGCCGCTGTACCGCCATGCCGGCGGTGCGATGCTACGGGCGGCGGTCCTTCCGCTGTCCCAGCAGCCGGAGGACTGGCCGACATTGTCAGATCCGGACTCGTGCCAGTCGTGGCTGCGCGCCGCATGGACGCTGCCCGGGTTTGCCGACGCGATCCGCTATGCGAGCGGGTCGTTCGCCGCTCAGGTCGAGTCTGTTCTCGACGACGAGGCGGCGGGCGGCAAGCAGGTTCGACGGGTGACGTCGACGGTCGTGCGCTACCTGTTGCGTTCCCTGGGACGACCGACTCCCTTCGGCTTGTTCGCCGGTGTCGCCGGTGTCCGTATCGGCGAGAACGTGCGTGCGCGCTGGGGGTCGGCCCACCGGCTGGTCCTGCGGGCGGACACGCTGTGGTTGGACGACGTGGTGGAGCAGCTGGAGAGGCTGCCCGACCTGCTCACTCACCTGGACGTCGTGGTCTGCGACCTGTTGGTCGAACGCGGCGACCGGATCGAGATGCCTCGCGGACCGGGGCGGGTAACGGTACGTAACACGGCGGTGATGCGTCTCGTCCGTGACCTGGCGGCCAAGCCCATCCCGTTCCACCTTCTACTCGACCAGGTCGCCCTCGCGTTTCCTACCGCCCCCGCCACAGATGTCCGCCGTGTGCTCAGCGACCTGGTCGCCCAGGGCATCCTGATCACGGGTCTGCGTGCGCCTATGACCGTCGCTGACCCGCTGGCATATGTGATCGCGGCCGTCGAGCGTGCCACGGTCGGCGACGGCGAGGCGACCGCCGCCATGCTGGGCAATCTCCGCGCCACCCAGCAGCTGATCCGGGCACACAACGACGACCACGTCGAGCCGGGCACGCAGGCACGGCTACGGGAGAAGGCATCGGAACGGATGCGTCGCCTGTCGCCAGCCGGCCGGACATCACTGGCCGGAGACCTGCACCTCGACTGCGACATCGCTGTTCCCGCAGGCCTCGCCGACGAGATGGCCCACGCGGTGGGTGCCTTGCTCCGGCTCACGCGCCAGCCGCGTCCGGACCAGGCGTGGAACGACTGGTGCCGGGAGTTCTGGGACCGCTACGGCACGGGCGCGTTGGTCCCCGTCCTGGACGCGGTGCATCCCGATACGGGCATCGGCTGGCCGGCTGGCTTCCCGGGCRGCATGTTGGCCGAACCCGAGGACACAGTCAGCCGTCGTGACCAGGAGCTGCTGCGCCTGGCCTGGGACACGGTCACGGCTGGACATCACGAACTCGTGCTGACCGATTCCCTTATCGCCACGATCACAGCAGACAGACCGGTGGACCCACGGTGGATTCCGCCGCACGTCGAGCTGGGCGCCCGCGCGCACGCAGCCAGCGTCCAGGCCCTGGCGGCGGGGGACTACACGTTCGGCGTTCATCCCGCGTGGGCGTTCGGCACGCTCACCTGCCGGTTCGGCTCCGCTGTGGGCCGCGCCGGCCTGGACACCGTCTTCGCCGGCGCGCCTGCTGCCGTCGAGGGCGCGCTGCCGGTCCAGATGTCGTTCCCGCCGCTGTTTCCGCACTCGGAGAACGTCTCCCGGGTTCCCCGCTGGCTACCCCACGTGCTGCCGGTCGGTGAGCACCGGACGGACGAGTCGACCGTGATCCGCCTGGACGATCTCGGGATCGTCGCGGTGGCCGACGGGCTGCACCTGGTGAGCATCTCGCGGCGCCAGGTCGTGGAACCACAGGTCTTCCACGCGCTCGCGCTGCGTAAGCAGGCCCCGCCGCTGGCACGGTTCCTCGCCACGTTGACCCGGGGCTTTCTCGCCCGTTTCACCGAGTTCGACTGGGGACCGCTGGCATCCTGCCTGCCCTACACGCCTCGGGTGCGTTACCGGCGCGCGATCCTGTCACCCGCGGCGTGGCGGATCAGCACCGCGGACCACGCCGTGCTACGCGCCGACGGCGACCCCTGGGAGGAGGCGTTCGCCCGGTGGCGGCAGCGAGGGACCTGCCCGGACATCGTGGAGCTCCATGACGACCACCGGTCACTGCGCCTGGATCTCACCGTGGACGCGCACCTGGCGATCCTGCGTGAGCACCTGGACAAACACGGCCGCGCGACGCTGACCGAGACCGACTCCGTCGAGGACACGGGATGGATCGGCGGCCACGTCCACGAGATCGTCCTGCCGTTCGTCCGCGCGGTGCCGGCGGCGCCGAACCTCGTCACCGGCGTCCTGCCGCTTGTAACCAACGCGAACGCCGCACACCGGCCGGCCTCGCCGCACGCCGCCTGGCTCTACGCGCAGATCTTCACCCATCCCGAACGTCTCGACGACATCCTCCGCGCGCACTTGCCCCGGCTGCGTGCCCTGCTCGACGGAGACCGGTCGTACTGGTTCGCCCGTTATCGCAGCGTCCGTGAGACCGATCATCTGCGGCTGCGGATTCGCACGGTCGGCCCCGAGGAGTACGCCGCGGTGGCCCGTGCGGTTGGCCAGTGGGGGCAGCAGCTCTGCGACGCGGGCGCGGCGTCCAGGCTGACCCTGGCGACCTACCATCCCGAGATCGGCCGTTACGGGAGTGGGGCCGCGATGGACGCCGCCGAAGCGGTGTTCGCGGCCGACTCGCACGCGGTCGCGACCGCATACCAGCTCCCGACGCCACTCGCGGTCCATCCGATGGCGCTCGCCGCCATCGGCATGGTTGACATCGCCGACGGGTTCCACGCCGACCCCGTCCGCGCGAACGCCTGGCTGCTGGAGCACCTCGCCGCCAAAGCTGCGCCCAGCGCGGACCGGACAGTCACCGAGCAGGTCACACACTGGGCAGCCCGAAGGACCCTGCCAGGCGATACCTCCCTGCACGCCGCCCTCGTGCAGGCGTGGCAGGCCCGCCGGGAAGCGTTGACCCGCTATCGGCTCGCGCTCCCCGGGAACGCCGACGCCGATCAGGTTCTGTCCGCGCTCCTGCACATGCACCACAATCGCACCAGGCTGATCGATCGCGCCGACGAGGCCATCTGCCGGCGTCTGGCCCGGCAGATCGCTCTCACCCGACGCGCACACACGACTGCGGACAGCCCGTGACCACGCTGTCCCGATTCCCGGCGGTTCCGGACCTTGGCGATGCTGAATCGGCGCGCTGGGCCCAGTCCCTCGGCGACGGAGCWCCAGGGATCGCACTGGCGCATATCGCCCGTGCCCGCGCCGGCCTCGACGGCTGGGAACCGGTGCACCGCCTCGCGACGGCGATGACACGAAGCCCGCTCAACGCCCATCCCGACACCGCCAGCCTGTACCAGGGTGCACCGGCCGTCGCCTACACCCTGTGCATCGCCGGCCATCCGGCCTACGACACCGCACTCGCCACCCTCGACGACGCCATCGCCACCGTCATCCGGCGCCGTCTGGAGGCCGCCCACTGCCGCATCGATCACGGGCAGCTGCCCCACGCCGGCGAGTACGACCTGATCAACGGAATCACCGGCCTCGGTGCGCTCCTCCTACACCGCGACCGCGAAAGCGCTCTTCTCCGGGACGTGCTCGCATACCTGGTGCGGCTGACACAGCCGATCCGCGTCGCCGACCGCGACCTGCCCGGCTGGTGGGCGACAGGCAGCCCCGACCGACGGGCCTCCGCCCGGTGGAACGCCGGCCATGCCGGCTTCGGCATGGCCCACGGCATCGCCGGACCGCTGGCGCTCCTGGCCATCACCATGCGGCAGGGGATCACCGTGGCGGGACACGTCGACGCGCTCCACAACATCATCGCCTGGCTCGACCAGTGGCGCAGAGGGCAGGGGCGGACCGGCTGGTGGCCCGAGGTGATCGACCACGACGAGCTGCGTACCGGCAGCGCAGCCCGCCCCGGGCCGCCTCGACCGTCCTGGTGCTACGGCAGTCCCGGAACCGCACGAGCCGAACACCTCGCGGCCCTCGCCCTCGGCGACCAACAGCGAGCCTTCGATGCGGTCGAGACCCTCATCAGATGCCTCACCGACGATCACCAGCCCGCGCAGCTGACCGGTGCGGGACTCTGTCACGGCTGGGCGGGCCTCCTCCTGACCGCTCATCGGGCCGCGGCCGATACCACCACCGGCGAACTCTCCGCCGCCCTGCACGCCGCCGAAACACACAGGCACCGGTACCTCCGCGGCAACAGCGACCCCACCGCCCCGGGCTTCTTAGACGGCGCGGCCGGCATCGCACTCGCCCATGCCGCTCTGAAGATCACATCCGATTCGGCGCTGCCAGACTGGGACCGCTGCCTGTTGATCAACTAGCAGTTGGTTACCCGGCCGAGGTCGCTGTCACCAGCATGCCCCCTGCCGCTGTGAAGGAGACTGATGGACACCACCGCAACCACATCACCAGGCGCGTTGCGCGACCGCATGGTCGACCGCATCCTCACCAGCCAGGATTTGCCCCCGTGGGTCGAAGCAGCGCTGCGTTCCGTCGAACGCCACCGCTACGTCCCTGAGGCGCCGCTGGCCGACGCCTACGACGAGAAGGCGGTCATCACCCACACCTTCCCCGACGGCACCCACCTCAGCTGCGCCTCCGGCCCCACCATCGTGGCCGCCATGCTCACCGCCCTCGACGTCCAGCCCGACCAGCGCATCCTGGAGATCGGCGCCGGCACCGGCTACAACGCGGCCCTTCTCGCCACCCTCGTGGGAACCGGCGGCCAGGTCACCACCATCGACATCAACGCCGACGTCACCGCCACTGCACTGCGCAACCTTGACGACACCGGCTTTCCCCACGTTCGCGTCCTCACCCGCGACGGCGCCGACGGCGCTGTCGAGGACGGCCCCTTCGATCGGATCATCGTCACGGTCGGCGCCTGGGACATCCCGCACGCCTGGTGGGACCAGCTCGCCCCCGATGGCCRCCTCGTCCTCCCGCTGCGCTGGCGCGGCACTACCCGCGCTGTCGCACTCACCAGGCAGGAAAACCACTGGAAGTCTGACTGGGTCTTCCTGTGTGGCTTCGTGCCCATGCTCGGCCAGCCCGGCGAACGGAGGAGCGTCATCCACCCCGACGGCCTCGCCGCCCTGCACCACGATCTCGACCAGCCCATCGACACCGACGCCCTGCGCGGTGTCCTCGACCGGGAGAAGTCCACGGTCTGGTCTGACGTGACCGTGCACGGCCAGGAACCTTTCGACCGTGTCTGGCTGCATCTCAGCGCCGTGGAAGACGGGACGGTCCGTATCGAGGCCGACCAGCGGGCCGTCGCCGACGGGCTGTGCACACCTGCGATCACCTCACGCAGCCCAGCCTTGGTCAAAGACGGCTCGCTGGCCTACTTCACCATTCGGCGCGCCGACACCCCAGGGCGCTGGCAGCTCGGCGCCATCGGCCATGGCCCCCTCGGTCACCGTCTCGCCTCGCGGATCGTCGACCAGATCGACGCCTGGGACCACGACCGCACTGCCGACCCCGAAATCCTCGCCTTCCCGGCCGGCACGCCGATCCCGAACCAGACGCAAGGCAAGATCATAACCAAGCCGGAGAACCGCCTGGTACTGCGCTACTAGCGGTACGCACCTGCTCCGGTTCGGGACGCCTGTCGCCCGCGTTCCTGCACGACATCTCGGCAGGTTGATCAGTATCGGCCGGCGTCTGGACGGACAGGCGGCAAAGGGACCGCCAAGGGCGGCGAGCTGGCGCCCTGACCGCTACGGCCCCGACAGTGAGGGACCGGTTACTGTGGGCGGGTTCCGATCGGGAATCGATCGGTGGCGGTAGCTGCTGGATCAGTGGGCATCCTTGACCTGGAAGGGGTGGCGACGTCGCCATGAACAAGCCCAGCCAAAGGGTTGAGCAGGACGAGTTGCGGACTCGGATGCGCGCGACCGGCATGAGCCACCACGAGATCGCGATCGAGTTCGCCCGCCGCTACCGGCTACGCCCCCGCGCCGCCTACCGTGTCGCACACGGCTGGACACAGCAGCAGGCCGCCGACCGCATCAACGCCCACGCCGTCCGTGCCGGCCTCGACCCCGACGGCACCGCCCCGATGACCGCGCCGCGGCTATCGGAGGTGGAGAACTGGCCTCGCCCTGCCCGGCGACGTCCCACCCCGCAGATCCTCGCCCTGCTTGCCGAGGTGTACGGATGCGATCTCCACGCCCTCGTCGATGTGGACGACCGCGAACACCTCCCTCCGGCAGACGTGTTCCTGATCAACGGCATGCGCCGTCCGCCGGACGGCGTGGCCGCGTCATCAACGGCCTCTCCAATCACACTCGCGGGGAAACCATGGGGAACGACCACCGAACGACCAGTTGACGTCGCCTTCAGCGCCGCCAGAGCTGGGCAAGCACCGGCCCCCCACTCGGCCGGTCCCGCAGACGAAGACAACGTGATCATTTTTCCGCAACTCGCCCCGGATGGGAGGATCGTCCTCATGCCACTCGATCGCCGGGGTTTCCTGAGCGGCCTGGGCCTCACCGCCGCTAGCGGCGCAGCCCTCAGCCCGCTCGCCACGATGCCACCAGGATCGTCCTCCATCGACCCACGTGTCGTCGATCACTTCGCACGCCTGCGGGCCGTGCTCGCGGAGAACGACAACCTCTTCGGACCGCGGCAGGTCATCACCACAGCGCAGGAACAGGCCGGCCTCATCGCCGCCCATCTCCGCCACGGCACGAATTCGCGCCCCCAACGGCAGACCCTGCTCCACCTCCAAACGCAGTTCGCGGATCTCCTCGGCTGGCTCCATCAAGACAGCGGCGATCACGCCACCGCTGGATACTGGCTCGACCGAGCGCTGGAATGGTCACACCGAGCAGGTGACCCCAAGGCCACCGTGTTCATCCTCGCCCGCAAAAGCCAACTCGCCGCGGACCGTGGCGACCCGGATGAAGCCGTCGACGTCGCAGACGCAGCCTTGACTAGCGCGGAGCCAACCGGTCGTCTCGCCGCCATCGCCGCGACCTACAGCGCGCACGGCCACGCACTACGCGGCGAGAAAATCACATGCATGACGCTCTACGACCGTGCCCACGACATCCTCGACCAGGCCGGGCCCGACACCGACCCCTGGGGCGAGTTCTTCAGCCCCGCCTATATCGAAGTCCAGCGGGCACACAGCCTCGCCGCGCTCGGTGACTACCCTGCTGCAGCTACCGGGTTCCGGACTGCGATCGACGGTCTCCCCTCGGCTTTCCACCGCGACCGCGGTGTCTACCTCGCCCGCGAAGCCCTTGCGCACGCAGGAGCACGCGAACCAGAGCAAGCCGCGACACTCGGTCTCGACGCACTCACGGTGGGCGCCAGCACGCACTCCGGACGCATCATGACCAGTCTGCGGTCTCTGCGTGACGCCGTCGCCGAATGGCAAACTGTCCCCCAGGTACGCGAGTTCCGCCAGGCGATGGACCAGGTCCCCACGGCCATCACCGTCTGACTACCATCCCGCCACCGGCTATCCGGTCCGCCTCCACCAGGGACCGGCCCCAGGGAAGGACGAGCCGCTCCATGCCTCAGCTCGACGACCACCGTTGGATGACCCGGGCCATCGAACTCGCCCACTGCTGCCCGCCCGCCACCGGCGCCTACTCGGTCGGCGCCGTCATCGTCGACAAGAACAACGAGGAGATCGCCTTCGGCTTCTCCCGCGAGGTCGACGACGCGGTGCACGCCGAGGAATCCGCACTCGCGAAGATCGACCCCGACGACCCGCGACTCGCCACCGCGACGATCTACAGCACCCTCGAACCCTGCTCGCAGCGCAAGTCCCGGCCCCGTACCTGCACCCAGCTCATCCTGGAGGCGAAGATCCCGCGGGTGGTCATCGCCTGGCGTGAACCCAGCCTCTTCGTCGCCGACTGCCAAGGCTACGAACTCCTTACCCAAGCGGGCGTCACGGTCGTGGAACTGCCTGAGCTTGGCGAGCAGGCCCGTGCCATGAACGCCCACCTGTCGGTCTAATTCACTTCATCGCGTTGCGCCTCGAAGGTATGAAAGGAGACCAACGCTTGCCTCCCTCCGCCACAGCCTCGGGGGGATGGCAGTCGTAGCCGCGCTGGCGCACGGCTCGTCCTACGACACATAGCCGCTCCCGGCCGGCTCTGACCGCGCCATCCGCTGCCGCCTGAGTGAGTGGGCCACAGCCGGCCTGGCTCAGAAGCTGCGTGCGATCGTCCCGGCCGGCCTGCGGCCAGATGATCGGCCTGACGCTGGAGGACCTGGCCGTCGGCCGCTACATCACCGAGGCCCACTGCGGCGGGAACACCGTCGACCGTCGCAAAGGGGGTTGGGAAGGGTCGGTAGGCATCGGCAACGCCGGTGCATCCTCGGGCTACTCTTCGCCAAGTGATCGAAATTTTCGTTGCCCGGCTCGGGCCGTGTAATCGGGCACAGAGCGGTCGCGGTGGCATTTACGCGGGCGGGGTAAAGTGAGGGATGGTGTCATCCGAGCCGCGCCATAGATAGGCGGTGAGAAGCCGGCCCGCATCTTTTTCCTGCTGGGGATTTGTGGGCAGAGGCCAGCGGAGCTGGGCGTAAAGAAGAGTTCGGTGCTGGTCATAGGCGGCCTCAATGAGATCACCGAACATCTGGGCGAGGCTAGGGATGATTAAAACGACCAACACGGCGCAGACAGTAAGGCCAATGGGGATTGAAAGGAGCGTGAGCGGGGCAAAGGAACAGTAGAACAGCCCCCAAAGCGCGCTGGACGTCGCGGTGTTTAGGCTCATACGGGCAGCGATGAGGTCCGCGCGGGTAGCATCCGGGAGCGCTGGCCAGAGACGGGGCCACAGAATGATGGCGTCAAGGCCATACTTGTCATAGGGGCGACGTTCGGCGGCCCGCAGAATGTTGCCGATGGGGGTGGGAAGGAAGTACCCGGAGGCGCCAGCAGGTGGACGACGTCGCCGCCGTTGCTCGATACGGGTGTAAGCGGCCAGGTCGCCGGCTGTGGGGGTCGCCGGGGGGTGAACCCGAGCGTAGGCAACCTGCCAGGCTGTCTCCTCCGCAGCGGCACAGGATGCCGCACGTTCACTCAACCAGGTGCGCAACGGGTCGACCCAGCTTGGCCAGTAGCCTTCGAGAAGCCGGAGTGTCGGAGTTGCGGCGCGGCTAACCATGATTCCTGACGCCGCGATAGCAAGCAATACTGTTAGGATCGCGGTGACCTGAACAGCAGAGGTCTGTTGGTCAAGCCAGCGGGTAGAGCGGGCGAGCGATTGGACTCCACCGTCATGGCGGATCCAGGCGAGCAGTCCACCAAGCCAGAAGATCAGAGCGGGAACGGAGACAGCTGCAGCCCGGTCGGCGAGTTTTMCACCGATAGCTTGCCAGAACGCGGAAACCATCTTAGCTGCGGACCAGCATTAGATCATGGGTGCTACATCTAGGAATTGGAGTGCCGATATCGGGCCGATACCAGATGACATCGTGGCTAGGGTCGGGGCAAATATAGCGGTCTGCCAGGACTGGGCTAGCTTCCCCAATCGGCAGAGCATCCCCGAGAGGCCGTCTACGAAAATGATCCTGTATATACGGCGGATGAAGGTACGGGTGCGCCAGTACGTCGACGAGGAACTGGCGGGTTAGTGAGTTTTCCTCCAAGATTGCGCGAAGCTCACAGGCACGTTGGGATGGCTCCGCGTCGTTGGTGATCTGCTCCGCAAGGCGCTGGTCGAGAATAGAGGCATCCTGTGGTCCAAGGAGATCGGCAAGATAGGGACGGATCACGCGCGCCGCCTCCGCCACTTCGTCGTCGGAACCCATCGGCGATCGGTTTTCCCTACATTCGGTAGTGGGGGTGTCCACTGTGGTCGGGTTCATGCCACCGGCATGCACGTGGGACGCCCACACCGATGGATACCGGGCGGCATAATTCCGCAGGGTGCGGGTGGCGGTGTGGACGGCGCTGGTGACATCCCCGCTGTCCGCGAGCTCGTTATAGATGTGCTCAGCGAGTTTGACTGCGTAGTAGTCACTGATCGGCCACAGGGTGGCGATGACGTGTTGATAACCGGCAAGTTGAAAAGCGGATGCCAGATGGATCGCCTCGTCGGTAAGCTGGCCTCCGGGGCGGGCGGTTTCACAGGCAGACAGAAAGGCCAGTTCGGTATCGTTAAGCTGGAGACGAGCGACGTCGAGTACAGTGAGTGGCTGGTCATGCAGCAACAGCCGACTGTTCGAGGGGTCGTTGATTTCAGCGGCGCCATGGCATGCGAAGTGTGCCCATCGGGTCTGCGGTAGGGAAGCGAGTACCGCTTCGCGAGTCGCCTCACCTTCGAGAAGTATGCAGACGCGTTCACCGAAGCGGCGCTGTAGACCTTCGGCTTCGTCTCGCGCACCGGGCAACGCGCGGGCAGAAGGGGTGTGGGGCATCGCAACTGCGAGCACCCTCGGATCGTTGCCGTTCACCGGAGATCTAGTGCTGGCCGTCGTCGCGGAGGGTACGCGACGGGCATGGGTCAGTGCTCGAATCGTGGGGGTGTAGGAGGACAGTACTCGATCGATCAGTGTGCTCGGCGCCGGGTCGAAGCGTGTGTGATGATAGCCGGCGGCGTGCACCGGGAGGAACGACAATAGTCCGGACAGGCACCACCACATCCGCGGCCATGTCGACCCGTCCTCCGGTGGACCGTGAATTTCCAATCTGTCAAGTACCGGTTCGGCGAGTGCATCCCACAACCAACCGAGAATCTCTTCCACCTTCCGCTCTGTTGCGGCCCCTGCCCCAGAAAGGGCATTGAGAAATTCGATGACTTGGTGGAAGACGTTCTGTGGAGTCAATCCAGGTAGAGGGACATGGTCGACCCCTTCTCGGGTTAGGATCAGCGCGTGTGAGCCAAGTACGGAAACCGCGACGATTGCGACTGGGCCATCCGAGGCCGCCGACTGCAGCTCCACCGCCGCCGGCGGTTGGAGAAATCCTTCAAATCCAGACAAGGCCCGAATACGGGTGATCACCTGGTCGAAATTCGCTGTCGCCCTCTYCCGTCTCTCCCGCGCGTGTATCGAGCCCGTCGGATCGAGAATCGTGGTGTGGCCGGGCTCATGCCACGACGGCGTCGCGAACATGGTGGCCTCATCGACTCGATCAAATTCCTTACACAGTTCAGTGAACTGTCGCGCGAGCTCGGGATCGGCTTCGGAAAGTGCGGTCACATCGGTGCGAATATCCAGAGCTTGCCCGAGCAGTACAGCGCGGCCCTGTTCGAAGAGTTCCACGGCCTGCTCAGGTGAACCCGCGTGCACGCAACACACCGCCGCGTCAGCGGCAAGTCCAGCTGTTTCCACCAACAGGTGTTCCTGATCGGCACGGGCAAGACTGCGCGGCACCACGCGCGAGAGCAGGGCGGAGGCCGCCTCGAATCCTGCCACCGCCTCCTGCCACCGACCACCGGCGCCGGCGGAACGCGCCCAGCCACGAGCACCCAGCGCCCGCATCCGCGGCGAGGAAGCTTCGGCCCTAGAAGCTTCCCTGCCAGCCTCAATCGCCGCGTCTAGATCGGCTGATGACCTAGACCGTTCAAATCGGATATGCAGGGCATAACCTAGGCCGGATAGATACATGGCACGGTTGGGGTCATCAGGAGATCCGTTCACCGCAGCTCGTCCGACCTCGATGGCCGCGTCAAGGTCGGCCAACGCTCCGTGTCGCTCGTACTGGATGCGAAGAGCGACAGCAAGGTTATGCTGTCGCCCCGCACGGTAAGGGTGGTCGCTGGGCGTGATGTTTACGGCGGCCGCGCTCGCGTCAACCGCTGCATCCAGATCTGCTTGGTCTCCGGTTCGTTCGAACCTGATGYGCAGGGCTACACCTTGAATTGTTAGCATCACGGCATGGCTAGGGTGATCTTCAGGGCTGTAGTTCACGGCAGCTGTACTCGCATCGACGGCCGTATCCAGATCCGCTAGGAGTCCTGTTCGTTCGAAACGAACTAGCACGGCACCGGCAAGGTTGATCAATGAGCCGACGTGTTGAAGGTGGTCGACAGGGGTGGCCCTAACAGCGGCCGTATTTACGTCAACCGCTGCGTCTATATCGGCCCGCACGCCTGTTCGCTCATAACGGACGCGCAATGCTAGCCCGAGGTTGGACAGGTACACGGAGGCTCTAGGGTGATCGGCGGGAGTGCCATCGACGGCCGCTCGCGCAGCCTCGATCGCCGCGTCTAGATCCGATCGGGATCCGGTCCGTTCGAACCTGGCAGCCAAAGCGATTCCGAGGTTGGACAGATACGCGGCGCGTTGGGGGAGGCCGAGGGGGGCATCGTCGACGGCCGCTTGGCTTGCCTCGATCGCCGCGTCTAGATCCGACCCGACGCCGGTCCGCTCGAAGCGTGTCCGCAGGGCGAGACCGAGGTTGGATAGGTACATCGCGCGCTGGGGATGATCGGCAGGAGAAGCATCGACCGCAGCCCGCCCTACCTCAATCGCCGCATCCACATCGTTCTGATCCCCGGTCCGCTCGAAGCGTGTCCGCAGGGCGAGACCGAGGTTGGATAGGTACATCGCGCGCTGGGGATGATCGGCAGGAGAAGCATCGACCGCAGCCCGCCCTACCTCAATCGCCGCATCCAGACTGTTCTGATCCCCAGTGTGCTCAAACTGTATGCGGAGCGCCAAGCCGAGATTGGACAGGAACATCGCGCGCTGGGGATGATCGGCGGGAGTAGTGTTGACGGCGGCTTGAGTGGCGGCGATCCCAGCGTCCAGGTCGGGTTTGGCGCCGCTTCGCTCGAACCGAGTTCGTAGGGCGGCACCGAGATTCGACAGATACCCTGCGCGGCTCGGATGGTCGGCCGTGGTGGCGCGGACGGCCGCTTCACCGACCTCTACCGCAGTATCGAGATCCGACATGTCGCCGGTCTGTTCAAAGCGTGTCCGCAGGGCGGCACCGAGATTCGACAGATATCCTGCACGATCCGGATGGTCTGTGGGAGTGGCCTCAACTGCGGCTTGGCTAGCGCCGACTGCCGCATCCAGATCCGCCTGTGCTGCAAACTCCCCGAACCGAGAAAGTAGTGCGGTGCCGAGATGCGAGAGGTATCTGGCGGCGTCGGGGTGCTCGCTACCAGTAGCGCMGACCGCCGCGCGCCCGACGTTCACTGCCTCGTCCACATCGACCTGTGAGCCCGTCCGCTCGAACCGAACGCGCAAGGCGAAGCTGAGGTTGCCCAGCAGTGGAGCACGGTTCGGGTGATCGGACGGAGTAGCGTCCAAGTCGGATCGCAGTAATTCTATCGCGGTGTCCAACGCCGCGAGGTCACCGGTCCGTATCGCTCGACGAAGCAACGAGATATGGAGGGCTTCGAGTATCCAAGGTGTGCCAGGGGAGGAAGCTCCGCCCCTTTCAAAATAAGTGCGTACGTCGTCAGGAAGCGCATCAGGCCGGAGTTGATACACCGGAACGAACAAAGGTAATGCAATAGCTAGCGCCCGCGGCTTTTCGTCAGGATCGGAAAGAAGATAGCGTAGATAGTATAGCCATCCGACCGCTCGGGCCACCTCGACATCGGCAGCAGGGTTAGTCACGGACTGTAGCAGAGCGTCCGCCTCGCTCACCGCTTCCGGATCCAACACTGCAGCCGAATCCTGGTTACGGAAGAACCGTTCCAACCGTGCACTCACCCGCGCGAGCTGATGCTCTCGCATCCCTACCGCCCCCTATCGGTCTCGCAACACCCACTGCGACGTACGTCCGGTCACGCAGGCATCTCGGACTGTCACGTTCACGCTATATGCACGCACGCCCCTCCCCATAGAAGGGCCCCGCAGATCGTCTCCATACGACAACTTGACCGCGAGCTGTAGTCGCCGGCACAGTCGTCCGGCTTGTACCCCGCCGCCGGTCGGAACCTTAGCGCGCTCTACCGCGCTGTCCTCGCTCAGGTTGCCTGAGTCTGGGTCTAGCAGCTCCTCGCCGGCCTGAACACCAGGAAGATCCTCCGCGTCAACCCTCGCCCGCGACCGACGCAGGCATCATCCACCTTGACAACATCAGTCGAACCACCTGCTGCAACACGCATCGTCCACACCGGCCAGTGTCCGGCTGTCGGCAACTTATGGCGATCGTGGAGTATTTGAAGATTGGGACTATTTCGATTCGAAAGGCAGGAGGTCAAAAAAATATAGGCCTCGCGTGCCACCGACTGCGATCCTCTCCGGCGACACCCATGTGCAAGCAAGAAGCGGGCTGTCAACTCGGACGGCTGCCCTTTCACTACCGATCGAAGTGTCCCAAATTCGCAGTGTTCGATCGCCACCTCCGCCACCTCCGCCGCCTGCGGATGCGAGCCACCAACCATTCGGCGCTGCGGCCAATGCCGAGATTCTGCCCGAGTGGCCGGTTAGAACTGCCCTCTCTGTTCCTGCGGCCGGATCCCACAAGCGAACAGTCCCATCACCTCCTTCGAGAAGGTCTCCGCCGGCGGATGCCAACCACGAGCCGTCGGGCGCAACAGCCAACGCTGATACGCCGCCGATGTGTCCGCTCAACGTCGCAAGCTCCTTCCCACTTGCGGGATCCCATAACCTGACCGGGCCGTCGTGACCAGCGGTGGCGAGCCAGGTGCCATCCGGTGCTACAGCCAACACGGACGCACCAGTATGGCCGTTTAGCACCGCACGCTCGGCGCCCGTCGTTGGATCCCACAGTCGGACTGGTCCGTCGTTGCCGGCTAGGAGTCCGGAGGCGGTGGCGAGCCACGAACCGTCCGGGGCAACCGCTAGCGCCACCCCCAGGTAGGTATGGCTGACGAGTACAGTCCTAGCGGTCCGAGTCGCCAGGTCCCAGATCCGAACCGTGCCATCGCCATCGGCCAGATCGCTCCCAGCGGAGGCCAGCCACGAGCCGTCTGGTGCTACCGAGAGGACGGACACACCTCCAGAGTGTCCAGTCAGTATCGACGGTTCGTCATCGATCGCTGTATTCCACAAGCGGATCAATTTGTCGCTGCCGGCGGAAGCCAGCCACGAGCCGTCTGGTGCCGCGGCGAAGGCAGAAACGTTCCCTGTGTGGCTGGTACGCCCCGCCAGCTCGACGCCGGCCTTCGTGTCCCACAAGCGGATTGCGCTAGCGCCACGACTGAGTACGCTTGTGCTGGCGGACGCCATCAGGGAGCTTTTTGGAATTGGCATCAATATTGATGCGGCCGCGGTGGCATTACCTTTCGTGCGGGCCTCCCTCGCGACGGCTAGGCTCCATACCCGTATGATTCCGTCGCCGTGGCCCACGAGGTCGCCATCTGTAGTGGCCAGCCAGGAGCCGTCCGGCGCTACCGCCAGCGCTGCCACACCGTGTGGATGACCGGCTAGCGCAGACATCTCGTCGCCGGCTTCGAGGTCGATGATGCACACAGCCGCGTCACGGCCGAGAATTTGTCCGTCGGCGGCTGCCAGCCAGGAGCCGTCCGGACCCACCACCAAATGAAAGACGGAGCGAGCTTGGCCAGTGGGTACGGTTATCATATCCCTGCTTGAAGGATCCCAGAAGCGAATCGTCCCGTCGCCACCAGCGATAGCTAGCCAGGAGCCGTCCGGTGCCACGGCCAAGGCACCCACCGATAGCGATCCGACTTGGTCGCACAGCACGGCGCGCTCGGTTCCAGAGAGTGGATCCCAAATCCGCACCGTACCGTCACCGTTGGCTATCAGATCTCCGCTGGCCGAGGCTAGCCACGAGCCATCGGGAGCGACCGACAAAGCCGATACACCGCCGGTGTGACCAGTCAGGAGGGCAGATTCAAAGCCGGTTTTCGGATTCCATATCCGCACCGTTCGGTCGTTTCCCGCGGAGGCGAGCCATGCGCCGTCTGGCGATACAGCCAAAGCGGATACACGACCGGTGTGGCCGGACAGCACTGCCGTCTGGACACCGGTGTACGGGTCCCAAATTCGCACGGTTCCATCACCACGACCGAGTAGATCGCCTCCGGAGGAGGCGATCCATGCACCGTCTGGTGATACAGCCAAAGCGGAAATGCCACCGGTGTGGCCGGACAGCACTGCCGTCTGGACACCGGTGTACGGGTCCCAAATTCGCACGGTTCCATCACCACCGCCGAGCAGGTTCGCACTGGCAGAGGCGAGCCATGCACCGTCTGGTGATACGGCCAAAGCGGATACCTCGCCGGTGTGGCCGGACAGCACTGCCGTCTGGACACCGGTGTATGGGTTCCAGATCCGTACGACACGATCACGGCCTGCGGAGGCCAACCAGGAGCCATCAGGTGCTACAGCGAGAGCAGAAATCTGCCGAGTGTGGCCGGCCAGCGTGCGGTGAAGCGCCGTCTCATGGGGCTGATCGGGCAATACGGAGTTGGTAGGAATGATCCGAGGCCGTGCCGCAGTACGACACAATGCGGCAATCGAGTTTGCGAGTTGGCTACTCTCGGCGGAATATGAGACGATAGTGGAGATTGTCAATCCAAGACTGTCGTCGGCTGAGAAAAGGTGGCCGGTCTGGCGAACCAAGTGGCCTATTGCCGCCGCCTGCGGGTCACCGACCAGTAGAGCCATGTCGGCTTCGACTGAAACGGGACCAGATGCTCTTATTCTTGCGGCTGTCCAGCGCAGGTCGTGCGCAAGGTCGGCCAGCTCGCCATGCAAACCGGCGCTCTGCAAATGCATGGCAAGGTTGTTCCATAGATAGGTATCGGCTCTCGAAAGCTCCCACCAAGATGTCCGGTTGTGATCTGAGGGCAGCAGGCGACGATGAGCGTCGAGAAGCCGGCAGTGCAGGAGTGGAAGCCTATCTCCGAGTCGGACACGCAGATAGCGATGGATCACGTCATGCACCTTCAACGATACTTCTCGGCGGGAACTCGCTATTGCTGCGTACGAGACGCTCGCGGGCTGGACGAGCGCAAGATCAACAAGCGTATCACAGAACTGGTGAACCTGCCATGCTGTCCAGTTGGCCGTGTTCCCCCAGAGTATTTCCAATGTAGCTTTGGGTATGGCTGCGTCTTCATGGAAAACCGCCAGTTCCAAAAAGCGATCCAGTAGATGGCCTGACCCGGCGGGGCCAGGGCGATCAAGTAGGTTAAGGCTGGCCTCAACTGTAGCGGCTACCGCACGCGAGCGAATCTCCTCTTTACTGAAGGAGATTTCGTCGAAGGCCACGACGCCTGCTTCACTTAGTCCGTGGGCAACCTCCGCAGCAGCGTCGTCGGGGTCGGCGTTGTAACGGATGCTTCGCCGCACATAGCCTGCGGCGAGACCGAGCAGCACAGGCCAGTAGCCACATCTTTTCGCGAGGTCGTCGGCCTTAGTCGTCGCCAGAAGATTGGCGGTGAGCATCTGCCGTGCCTGTGCAGGCGTCATCGTTCCTACTTGAAGAACCGATGTGTTTGGCGGGAGAAGTCGTCGGTGTCGAGTGATAATCAGTCGTTGGCATCTTGGCCCACCATGCAGCAGCGGGGTGACTTGTTCGTCGAACCACACGTCATCGACGATCAGAAGAATTTTTCGGTCTGCGAGTAGCTCCCCGAGCCTCATGCCGGCCTGTCGAGGRTCTGAGGGGCCTTGTTGATTATCGCCCAGCCGTCGGGCCAGAGCGTTAATCTTTTCGGCCAATGCGGCACCCGTCACGTCTTGTCCGACGTCAATCCACAGCATCCCGTCCGGGAACTTCCCGCGAGTTTCTGGCCGGTGGCAGACGAGACTCGCCAACGTGCTCTTTCCGACTCCGCCGGTCCCATGCAATGCCGCTACTCTGGCCGATCCGAACTCCGGCGCTTCTAGCAACTTGGTCAGCTGATCTGCTAGCTCTGGACGAGCGACCTCCTCGCCTGTCAGCTCGGGCAGCCACCACATAGGTTCCTGCAGATCTGATGCGAAGCGGCTAGGCGCAGATGGACCGACAAATGTGCCAACCCCGTCCGTAAACACCGGATTGGCTGGGAAGCGGGCCGCTGCGGCGGCTAGTAGCATCCGACGCCCGCCTGTCACAAGCCCTCGAATCAGCAGATCTGACACCTCGTGCCAAAACTGTTCCGATGTAGATATATTCCACGTTGGAAGCTTCGCCGATGACCAGCCCGCATCCTCCAATACCTGGCGAGCTGAAACAAGGTCCGGGAAGGCATTTGCGAATTCCCCGACCTCAACATCCGACAGCCCCTGCACGGACCGTCACCCCCTACCAAGCCGTCCCCGACACGCGATATGCGCTGCTGGGGCGGCTACACCCTATCTCCGGTCGCCTGCGACCTGCAGCTCATCACTGCTGAAGGGAAGCATTGGCTCGCGTAGCGGACCACGTGGACGGTTAGTCCGACGCCCTATCCGAAGTCACATGCGCCACCGACGATTGACACGATCAGTTGCCCCAGCGGAGCTTCCGAACATCGTGCTCGGAGGCGCTAGCCCTTCAATCCCGCCGGTAGCACCGCTTCCGGCGGTCTCGCCGGTCGCATTGGCTCGGCTGGTACCACTGTCCCGCTGGTTTGCCGGCCGCAGCTGCTGGTGATGTCCGTCGCGCCGCTCGGGTCGGTGGCGGTGGTCGCGCCGGTCCGGCTGGTCCGACCGGTGGCGCTGGTTCCGGTGGTCCCGCTGGTCTTTGCGGTTCTGGTCAGGTGCCGGTCGCGCTGGTCCGGCCTGGCCTGCTCGGGTGTTCCGCGTGGCGTCCGGTCCCGGTCGGGCGGGTCCGGAGTTGACGGCTACGGGCGACTTGTGGTCGGCCTGGCCAGTCGGGATGCGGCTCGGTCTACGACCCCACCCCGGGGGTCCGGACCCGGACCCCCGGGGTGGGGTGCGGACCACGGATGATGATGCTGATCCCGTTCGTACTCTCGGACGGTCGGAACGGTGCGCGGGCAGTCTTGGGGTATGGGCTCGACCGGCAGGCCGGCCGAGCAGCCGGCACGCGGCGGGCCGACGGCAGGGTGTGGAGCTTGCGGTCTGCCGGCGGCAGACGGAGTCGGTCCGCGTCTTCTGTCAGGGCATGTCGCGATCTCCATCTGCGTGATTGCCACGCCCAGCGATCATGGTTCACATGGACTAGGTCATGCGAACTAGAAATTGCCGTGAATGCACGTCAGGGCACATATCGATCTTTACCTCTGGTGGTCCGGTGGGTGGTCGCCATTCTTAACTAATCAGCGGCAAGAACGGGTGCTGCACAGCGTCCCGCTGGGCATGCGCAGCGGGACCGTGCATGCGACCCATAAAAAAGATCTATCAATAAAGTTGGGGCGTGAGTGGCAAAAACGCGCCCAGAATCCGGTCTCCTCTACGACGGCAATTTTCGGCCCGTGGAGGAGACCGCCTCGTGCCCGACCCGGCCCACCCCGATCCCGACCGCACCAGCCCACCCGACCCGCACCCGCACCCGCCGCAGGCTCTTCGTCCCGCATCACCTGCAGCACAGGAGACCAGCGGCGTGCCGCCGCGGCCCGTGCCGCCCGGGGGGCCGTCGGCGGCAGCGGTCGACCCGCCGCCGCGGTCGGATTCCCCACGAACACCCGGGGGTGAGTCCGGGTCCGGACCCGGACCCGTTCCCGGTCCGACCACGGGCTTTCCCAGCGAGGGGAATCCGGACCCGGCTCCGGTGTTCCTCTGTCCACGATCCGATCCCGAATCGGGTTTCTTTCCCTGCTTTCCTGGGCATCATCCGGCCCGGCATGGCGTTACTCTTTCCAGAACCACCCCGGACACCGCTCCGTGCCCCGCCGGCAGCGGCTGTTCACCCCTGCCCTGCGCACCCCTCGTTTTCCCGACGCCTGGAGGCGATATGCCGGCTGGCACCACCCCTGGTCACCCTCACGACTCCGACGACGACAGCGGCGTGGTGCCGCTGCGGGACATCGGCCGCGACGCGGCCCGCCACGTGGAGATCGAACGGATCGAGACCGAACCGATGACCGAGGACCAGGAACGTGCCGCCATCCGCGCGCTCGCCGCGCTCATCACCTACTGGCAGCACCAGCAGCGGTCCGGCCCGCCCGCCGAGGACGACGCCGCCTAACACCCCGCGGAGTAACGCCATGCCCTTCACCCACCCACACCCACACCTGCCCTGGCGGCGCCGGCCCGCCGCCGGTCCGCTGTGGGTCGGGGTCTACCAGCGGCAGCGGCCTGACGCCGCCGGCCCGGGTTCCCTCGACGCCCAGTACGACCGGATTCGCACGTTCCTCGACGCCCACCCCGGCTGGGACCTCATCCCCGACCAGCCCGACACGTGCACCGCCCAGAACCACCGGCACGACCCGACCCGGCCACACGCCTGACCCCACCCGTCTCACCCCTGGAGCCGCCCAGCCATGCCCCGTTCCACCGCCCGCCGCGTCACCAGCCCCCGCACCCGCGACGCCTTCGCCAGCACCCTGCCCGCCACCGTCCGCGTCGGGATCTACCTGCGCCGGTCCACCGACGACGACCACCAGCGCTACACCCTCGACGCCCAGGAAGACCGGCTCCGTTCGTACGTCGACTCCCAGCCAGGCTGGGAGATCACGCTGCGGTTCTCCGACGACGCCTCCGGCGCCAGCACCGACCGCAAAGACCTCCACCGCGCCCTGGCCGCCGCCCGTGCCGGGCTCATCGACGTCCTGCTCGTCTACCGGGTCGACCGGCTCTCCCGCAACCTGCGCGACACCGTTCAACTGTTGGAAGACCTCGACGAGGCAGGCGTCGTGTTCCGGTCCGCCACGGAGCCGTTCGACACCTCCACCCCGATGGGCCGCATGCTCCTGCAGATGCTGGCCATGTTCGCCCAGTTCGAACGCGACACCATCATCGACCGCGTCGTCGCCGGCATGGAACGCAAAGCCCGCGAAGGCCGCTGGATGAGCACCCAAGCCCCCTACGGCTACCACGTCGACAAGCCCACCTGGACCCTCATCCCGCACGAACCCGAAGCCGCGATCATCCGGGCGATCTTCGAGCTCTACACCCGCCGCCGGCTCGGCGCCCGCGCGATCGCGACCACCCTCAACGACCGTGGACACCGCACCCGCAGCGGTAACCAGTGGACCGGCCACCAGGTCCTGCGCTACCTCGACAACCGCGTCTACCTCGGCGAGTCATCGTTCCGTGACATCGTCGTCGTCGACACCCACCAGCCGATCATCGACCGGGCCATCTTCGACGAAGCTCAGCGGCTGCTCACCGCCCGTAGCGAAGCCCACTCCCGCCGGGCCTCCAACGCCTCCGACTACCACCTCACCGGCCGGATGCGCTGCCCCCGCTGCGGCAAAACCATGCTCGGGACCCGCGCCACCGGCCGCCAAGGCCGCAAATACCGCTACTACACCTGCTTCACCCGCAACCGCTACGGCTCCGACCGCTGCGACGCCCCCCGCCTCGACGCCGACGCCATCGACCACGCCGTCCTCGAAGCCCTCGCCGACTTCTACCGCCGGCAGCACACCCTCATCGCCGACGCCATCAAAAGGGCCCAGCAGGCCCACCGCAACGCCCGCGGTGACCTACGCGCCGAACTCACCACCGTCGACACCGAACTCACCCAGACCAACCGGGCGATCGACCGCTACCTCACCGCATTCGAACATGGCACCATCGACGAAGAAACCATCGGGGAACGCCTCGCGAAACTCCGCACCCAACAGAAACAGCTCCGCCAGCGCCACACCGAACTCACCGATCAGATCGCCCGCGAACCCGTCACACCCGCCCCCACCGACCTCGACGCCATCGCCGTGAACATCACGATCGTCATCAAGACCGGCACCAACCAGCAACGCAAAGCACTCATCGAAGCACTCATCGCCGAAGTTAAGATCAGCGGACCCGACCGGCTCATACCCGTCTTCCGCATCCCACAACCCGACCCCGACGACGACCAGCCACCCACCCTGACCGCCGTCGCAGCCCACCCACCAGCCACAACAGCCCCGAAGGGAACGGTTCGCGCAATGAATACCCGGGTGCGCTCGGAGGGACTCGAACCCCCAACCTTTTGATCCGTAGCCCTCGGCGCACCGTCCACGAACGTCCACCGACGTCCGCCGGTGCAGGTCACGGACTCGGCGATGTACACCGACGTCCACGGGTGTCCATCCCGGTTGCAGTACAACTGCAGTACACCGCCACGAGAGCGGCGGTTACAGTGCGTTGCTTCACCCGATGGACCTGGGATCACAAGATCACGATTGGCCCTCTGCGTCCACTGCTCTCGGCGGCGAGCAGCGGGCGACGAAGGGCGTCTCGATCCCTGGTGTTGGCCTCGCCCGGCGTCGGGCCAACCGGTGGATCTCGACTATGCGATCTGGGCGAGGTCGAGGACTGTTTCGTGCCCGTCCGCGAAACGGACGATCATGCTGACCTGTCCGCCGATGGCTGCCAGGTAGGCGTTGAGGGTGGACAACAACAGATCGTGGGGTTGTTCCATCCGGCTGATGGCGGCCTGGGTGACGCCCATGCGCCGGGCGAGTTCGACCTGGGTGAGCTCGGCGGCCCGCCGCAGCGCGGCCAGGCCCATGGCGTGGGTGCGGTCTGCCTCGGCCATGTCCTGGCGGACCTGGGCGACGTCGGCGGCGATGTCGGGCCGGTTGGCGAGCTGGCGGATGCGGTCGTCGCCACGGATGAACGTGACGTCATCTGTCATCGGGGCCTCCCTTCTGGCGCAGCCAGGCATCGACCAGCGCCTCTCCTCGTGCCGTCGCGCTGGTGTAGAAGACCTCCCCGATCGTCTTCTTGTCGAATCCGATCAGCGCGATCACGGCGTGGTCGTCGGTGGGGAACCAACAGATGATCCGGACGGCGACGGCCGGGTCGAAGGGGTGGGCGACCCGCCACAGCTCGTGGCGGCGGGCCTGYCGTACCCGTTTGAAGGTCGCGGATTCTTCGGCGGGCTTGGCGGGGAGGTCCGTGAGTGCCTGTAGCAGCGCGACCGCGACAGTGAGGAGGCGGCCTCCTTGCTCTTCCGCGTGGGTGAGCCAGCGGTCGAACTCCTCCGTCCAGTCGACGATCACCTTCCGAGTATGACCTCCAGTTAATACAACGTCAAGTTCATGTGGCCCGACGGGTGTCGTGGACACTGGTCCACCGTTGATAGCCCGCGATGTCCGTCTTGCGTCATGGCCGTACCGTCCGGTCTCGCGTGGCGGTGATGCCGGGATGTCGGCCGTGCCGTAGCAGCTGCAAGGCGTTTCCAGCCCTTCATGTGGCGAATCGCTGTGCCGTGCCACCGAAAGATCACACAAAATCTTCTGTTTGCGGGTCGCGGAGTCGGCAAAGCGCATAATCTGCCCTATGTCGATCTTGCCTCTTGCTGGATGGTTGTTGTCTCGGAATTGGGGAGGTGGCAGGTGCCCGGACTGTCTGAAGAG
Organism: Frankia sp. CcI49; assembly: GCF_001983215.1. Taxonomy (NCBI): domain Bacteria; kingdom Bacillati; phylum Actinomycetota; class Actinomycetes; order Frankiales; family Frankiaceae; genus Frankia; species Frankia sp. CcI49. The sequence goes on along the minus strand of NZ_MOWP01000035.1, from coordinate 25,338 downwards.
GAGAAGGCCCGCCGAGCGTTGAACCGGCGACGTAAGGCCGCGGTCGAGGCCGAAGAACGCGCGATCAGGGACGAGGACCGGCAACGTGAATGGCGGGAGAAAGGAATGCTTCTAACTTACGCTGAAATGAGGGCAGGGGTTCCTTGTCGTGGGTGCGGGCTCCCGATTCTCGACGGTCTCGGCAGTCAACCACCACTCATGAAGATGACCGAGTCCGAACGTCAGGAATATGAAATCGGCGAGGCGGAGTTCCGAAGTCGCCACGCGGATTGTCACGCTTTCCGATGGACCGTGTCAGGCTCGCGAACCCAACACTGTGGATATTGCTGTCCCCCTCATCCGCTCAGTGACCAGCAGATCGACCATCTGGCGAAGCTGTTCAGAGGCTTCGGTACGCCGAATCCGGCGGAGCTGGACACCTGGCGGCTGTCACTGACCTGTGAACACATCGCCGATGTCACCCAGCATTCTTCAAATACCACGTTCTCGCGGTCGGTTGTTCGTTGCGAGCAGTGCGGCCAGACCCGTGGCATCGTCGACGCCGAGAAGCTACCTCCCACTGAGACTCGCCGCATCGCGGAAGAGCGGCGGCTGGTCACGGCGGTAACCCAGGCCCGAGAAAACCTCGATCGCCACGAACGCCAGGTGGCAAGCGCGCGCCGACGCGTCCAGAAACTGGAGCGTGATCTTCAAAATTCCCGAGGAGATTCCGCCACGACCGAGATGGGATCCGGCTGATCAGCGTATCGGGCCGAACGGCGTTCTTGGGGCCAGCCCCAGGACCGTCGGTGTCAAACGGGACTTGGTCTGCCCCGTCGGACGGGTCACCATGATCGCTGTCGAATGCGCCGATGAAGGACGGTCCCGCCCACACCGCAGCCACCCGGTCGGCTGTCTCAGCGATGCCACACCCAACCGATACGGAGCGTGACGATAATGAAGGTGGTCCGACTGACGAGGCTTGATCGTTTCTAACTGCCGTACAAACTGCAGTACCTGACCCGCAATGCGGCAGAGCCCCGCAGCCTTGGATGGGGGCTGCGGGGCTCTGGCCTGTCTCAACCGTGCGTGCGCTCGGAGGGACTCGAACCCCCAACCTTTTGATCCGTAGTCAAATGCTCTATCCGTTGAGCTACGAGCGCCTGCCGACCACTCTCGTGTTCGGCTTCGCCAGCTTACAGCACGCGGAGCGGGTGCTACGAACCGCGGCCTCCTGATCCCTGACGTTCTGGCATTCATGATCGTCGGATGGGCTCTCGGTGGGGGCGTGTCGATGTCGCGGTCGGGAGTTGGTGCAGTTCGACGTCGGTCAGGGTGTCGTCCGCGATGGTCGCGGTCAGGTAGGTGGGGTGGGGCTGGCGGCGGCGGTCCGTGGGCGAGCCGGGGTTCAGCAGTCGCAGGGGGTGTGCGCCGTCGGGGCGTGGCGTCGTGGTGTCCCAGGGGATGTGGGAGTGGCCGAAGACGAGCACGTCGGCGTCGGGGTAGGCGGCGGCCAGGCGGCGTTCGCGGCCGGTGGCCGGGCCGGTCTCGTGGACGACGACGAAGCGCAGTCCGTCCAGGGTGATCCTGGCGACTTCGGGTACCTGGGCGCGGATGTCGGGTCCGTCGTTGTTGCCCCAGCAGGCGACGAGCCGTTGGGCGCGGGCGGTGACCTGATGCAGTAGGTCGGTGCTGACCCAGTCGCCGGCGTGGATCACGACATCGGCCTCGTCGACGGCGGACCAGACCTGCGCGGGCACGTCTCGGGCCCGAGCCGGGACGTGCGTGTCAGCCAGCAGAACGAGACGCATTCAGTCAGTGTTCGCGATCGCGCCGGCCTTCGCGAGGTCGCCCGCGCCTGAACACGGTCCGGTGCGCGATCGGCCACCTGCGCTGTTCAGTCATCTGGCGTGCGGTCCGGTGAGTGGCGGGGCGTGCGGTCTGGGCTCAGGCACGGGGATGTCAGTGGCGGCGCCGGCGGAAGCCGGGGAGGAGTTCCTGGACGAGGGCGTCGGTCTCCGGCTCAGCGGCCCGGTTGGGGCGGCCTGGCGGAGCGGCGATGGCCCGGTACAGCTCGCCGGCGACGGCTTCCAGGGTTTTGCGATCACCGCGGGCGGCGACGGTGCGTAGCAGGTCACGCCACAGGGCCTCGGCGGTCGGCACGGCGCGCAGGCCGGTGCGGCAGGCGGCCATCGCGGTGATCGTGTCGCCTCGTTCGAGGGTGATGGCGGCGAGGCGGTGCGCCGCGTCGATGACGGCGCCGCGCATGGTGCGCGCCACCGGGGTCGTCTCCACCCACTGGTATCTGCCGTCGGCTCGGTCGGACCACAGTGGTCCGCCGATCAGGTTCAGGGCGTCGCGCAGGTCCGCCTGGGGGTTGCTGGCGTCGTCGGGGCGAGCGGCGCGGTGGCTGTAGGCCACAAAGAGTTCCCAGTCGCAGCGGACGTCCGAGCTGAGTGTCCAGAGTCCGTCCGGAGCTGGCTGCAGGCGGGGCCGGCCGTCGGCGTCGACGCCCAGCCAGCTGCGGGCGGCGATCAGCGCGGGCAGGATCGCTGACCCCTGTGTGGTCTGTCCGTCCGCCGGGTCCGATGGGTTCGCCAGCCCGAGGAAGTCGCGCAGTTCCTCGGGATAGGCGCCGTCCCGGTGCAGTGCGAGGAAGACGATGATCTCGGTGAGCAGGTCGGCCTGCTCGCGCTGGATCGGTCCGGGTGCGCCGATGTAGGGGTAGCCGAGCACATGGACCTCGGCCTCCGTGGGCCCGGCGGGGTGCGGTTCGAGCTGCGGCAGGGTCGCCAGGACATCGGTGGCGGAGTCCGGCCGGGGGAAGTGCGCGTCCTGCGGCTGCGCCGCCCCGGTCACGCTCCCGCCCATGTTCCCGGCCTCGCCCGCGGTCTGGCTCGCGCCCGCGGTCTGGCTCGCGGGATCGGGCTGACTCGGCGGGGCGGCACCGTAGGGCGGCTCGGTGTAGTAGGCGTGCGGGTGCGTCGACGGGTGGGTGGGAAGTTCGTTCGGTGGCGGTGGCGGCGGAGGCGGAGGCGGGGGCGGGGGCGACGGTGGCGAACCACCGCCCCACTGGACGTAGTCCTCGGCCCAGGCTTCGGTGGCCTCCTGGTATTCCCGCGGTCGCTGGGCCGCGGCCTCCTCGGGGCTGGGAGGCGATGGCTGAGCCGATGGCTGGCGATGGCCTGGCGCCGGCTGCTGCTGGCCATGCGGCGGGGGGACGAGCAGCGTCCGCGGAACCCTCGGGACGTCCGTAGGCCGCAGGACCGGCTGGTCCGCCGGCGTCAGATAGGCCGGTGGATGATCCGCCGGCGCCGGTAGAGGTGGTGCGGGTGGGGGCATCGCCGCCGAAGGCGCCGGCGCCGGGGGCGGGGGCCAGGTCGGTCCCTGCGATGGCGGTGCGGGCGGGGCCGGAGGCGAGGACGGTGGCGTGGCCGGGATGTAGCCGTCCGGGACCTGGCCATCACGGCCATCCGGGACGTATCCGGCTTGGACGTAGCCATCTGGGACGTGGCCATCTGGGATGTAGCTGTCCGGGGCAGGTGGGACGGGCGGGGCGGCAGGCGGCTGTGTGTGCGCAGCGGCGAGGTCGTCCCCGGGGCGCGGGCCGATGGGCATGCGGATGACGGAAGGCGCCGAACTCGGCGGAGGCACCCACGGCACGGGGCCGGGGATCGAATCGGCGTCCCGAGGTGGGCGGGTGCCCTCCGGATGCGTTGACGGAGACGGAGACGGCGGAGGTGAGGGCGTCGGCGCGGGTGCGGGCACCTGGTAGGGGCCTGTGCTCCCGTGGCCGGTGGCCGGGCCGGAGGTCGGAGCGTACGGCGGCAGAGGCGGCGCCGGCCTGGCCGGTGTGGGTGGGACCGGCGTCGGTGGGGGAGGCGTAGCTGAGGACGGTGGCGGTGCCACCGGGAAGGCGGTCGCGGCCCTTTCGGGGTGATCGGGCTCGGTGCGGGCATCAGGTGAGGTCGGCGCAGCGCCTGGGGTGGGCAGACGCACCGGCCCGGTGGCGTGCCCGTGGTGCTGTGCGGGGGTGAGGTGCGCACCGGTGCCGGGGTCGGACGCCGGCCAGCGGCGGTCGTCGTTGTAGCCGCCGTAGTTGTCGTAACCGCCGGAGCCGTCGTAACCGCCGGAGCCGTCGTAGGTGTCGTAGCCGTCGTATTCGCCGGAGCCGTCGTCGACCGGCCCGTCGTCGTGGCCGTCTTCGTAGCCGTGGCCGTGGTCTTCGTAGCCGGCTGGCCCGTCGCCGTCGCCGTCGCCGTCGCCGTGGTCGTCGTCGTAGTCGTCGTAGCCGGCCGGGCTGTAGGACGGGGTGCTTGCCCAGGGCGGGCGCGGGACTGCGGTGCCGCGAGATCCTCCGGCCTGGATGCGGAACATCGCCAGCATCGCCGCGTACTCGGCCGCCGCAAGAGTCTGGGCGTTGACCTCGACGCCGAGCACGCCGAGCGACATCCGGGCGTCGGGCCGGACGTCGAAGCGCCAGCGTGCCGCCGGGCTGTCACCGACCATCAGCACACCGACGGTGTGGTCGCGCCCGCCCGCGAGCCTGGCCAGCCGCTCCGCGTGGGCCGGCGCCGGCGGGCCGGCCAGGACCAGCAGGTCCGGCGACCAATCCGACGGGGCGGTCGGCGACTGCCGCCCACGCAGGGCGGCGCCCGGCTCGGCGCCCCAGGCGGTGTCCCGTGGTTCGCGGGCTTCCAGCTCGTCCAGGATGTCGGCCAGGCTGGACGAGGTACGCAGCCGTCCCGGCGCGATCGGGCTGGGGTCGTCGGCGAAGCCGACGAGGCAGACCCGCAGGTCGTCGGACCAGATGTTTGTCGCCAGCTCGACCGCGACGGAGATCGCGGCCTCGCTGGCCACCGCCGGATCCCCGGTGAGGGCGATCATGCCGGGGGCGCCTTCGAGGTCGACGAGGATGCGGCAGCCGGTGTCGTCACGCCCGACGGTGACGAGTGCCGGGTAGGGCGCCGGGACGTCCGCTGACAGGCTGGCGCTGGCCTCGAAGGGGAGCCCGTCCGGTGCGTCGGGGTTGCGTTCGATGCGCCACGAGCCGGGGTTGTTGCCGACCTGCCAGGGGCTCGGCGGGGGTTTGGCGACGGCGGGCGCCATGTGCAGGACGAGAGCGGAGTCGGTGAGGATCGCCGCGTACACAGGTGGCAGTTCTCGGCCGCGGGCGGTCAGCCCGGCGGAAAGCAGCCGAAGCGACCGGTCGACGAATCGGGCGGAGGGCAGGTCCGCGGCGAGCCGCAGGGCGTGCTCGACCTCGGCGGAGAACGGGTCGGCGTTGRCGTCGCTCGATCTGCGCCTGGTCAGCGCGGTGAGGACGCCGGCGGCGAGCAGTGCGGCACCGCTGATTCCCCGCCCGCCGCCGATCCGGCCCGAAGCCGTGCGGTTGGCCGCTGAGGCCGATGCCGGACCTGTTCGGTCGTCGTGACCGCCGCGTTGGCCCCTGGGCCCGCTCGTTCCCGCGCTTCCCGCTGATCCTGGTGCGGTTGTGGGGCCGGTCGAGGCCGCCGGTGCGGTGGTTCCGCCGGCGCCGGCGGTCTGGGATTCGTAGCCGGGGCCGTAGTGCTGGCCCGGTCGATGGTCAGCCGGACCTGGTGCGCCGGTCCAGCCGCCCGCGGTGCTCGCCCCGCCGGCCGTGGCGCCCGGCCAGCCCGTGCCCATGGGCTCGGTCTGCTGGGGGCCGGTAGCCCGCCCGGCACCACTGCCGCTGGTACCCGGGGCGGTGGGCCCGGTGTGGGCCGTCGGTTGGCTCGTCTCGGCCTCGCGCTGGGCGGCGAAATGAGAATGGACCTCCTGGACCCAGGAGGCTTCGCGGTGTGGGACCCGGATCGTCCGGACCTCCTCGCCCGCGGCGTCCGGGGGGAGCAGCAGCACCCAGCCGGGGGCCACGAGTGAGGGCGCGCTGAGCACCTGCCCGTCCGGCTGGATGCGACCCTCGTTGAGAGTGAAGAGCTCGCGATAGCGGAGGCTGTCGCCGAGCAACCGCCGGGCGATCGCCCAGAGGGTGTCGTGCTGGCGCCCGTCGGCCGGGCGAACCTCGCAGAACTTGACGTCGACGCCGTCCGGGAAGAGATCGGCGGGACTCTCCTCGCCCGCGGTCAGCTCGCGTGGGGCGGACGCATGCTCATCCCACCGGAAACGCCGCGCCGGGACCGTGGCGGACGCGGGGCCCCCGGCCACCGCACCGGTCGGGCGCTGCGTGATCGGCATCGGCCCGGTCGAAGCGGGGGAGGGCCCGGTGTAGGCCGACCCGGTGGTCGCGGCGTAGGCGGACCCGGTGGTGCTGACGACGGCGCGGCTCCGGGGGGCGAGTGATCCGGATCCGCTCCTCGGCCGGCTGTGCCCGTCCCCGGTGCCAGCTGCGTTTTCCACCGCGGGTGGCGATGCCGGCGGCCGCGAAGCGGGCGGCTGCGATACCGACGGCCGCGATGCCGGTGGCTGCGCGGACGGCTTCTGCGCGGGCGGTGACGTGGAGGTCGACGAGGGGGTTGCCGCAGCCGCAGCCACCGGGGCCGCGGATGCCGATGCGGGTGCGGCTGCGGGCAGCGCGGGGCGCGCCTGGGGCGTCGTCGGATGGCTCCGGTTCGGCTGGGCAGCGGTGAGGCCACGGGCAAGCCGTGAGATCGCGGCCGGATCCGATCGGCGTAGCCGGCCGGTCGCCGCYGCCACCTCCCCCGCCGTCACCTGATCCGGCGCTGCCTGCGCCGCCGACACCGAGCTCTGGTCATCGCCGGAACCACGGCCGCGCCGGCCAGCCCCGGAACCGTCGGGACGGGGCAGCTCGGGCGCCGGCCCTCCCACCCTGGGTGCACCTCGGTGCGCGGCGCCGCGCCGGGCAGCCGAGCGGCCGCGAGGGGGTGCCGTGCTGCGTGGTGTGGCGCCGCGTGGCGTGGCCAGCGGTAGCAGGTCACCTACCAGCCTGCGGGCCAGGAGCTGGCTGCCGCCACCGAACGGAATGCGTGGGGCAAGGCCCGTCTCCCGCCGCTCGGCCCGCCATTCGGCGATGACGCACACGACGAAATGAGCCCAGATCAGCCATGCCGCCAGAACCATGAGGCGCAGCAGGTTGGCCGCACCGAACTCACCGGTGAACGCTCCGGAATCACCGAAGGCGGCGGACAGCGGAGTGCCGCTGAGTATGAGGAGGAGGACGGGCACGCCAATACCGAGAGCCAGCAGCAGCGCAGCAGCCGAACCGCTGCCCCGGCGTGCGCCGGCGCCGGCTGAGCCGCCTGCCGGACTGCGCGTGGCATGACCTGCTGGATGACCCGTGGCGTGGCCTGCTACACGGCCCGTAGCACGGCTCGCTGGTGGTCGCGAACTGCCTGTCTCCCCCACACTGTAACAGTCCACCACGTCTGGTCTCACTACAGGTCATATTTCACTCTGCTGGGCGCGGCGTTCACACGAATGACACAGGCTTGCTGACTCTGGCGACTCGTCGCTGCGGCGTGCTGGCGCACCGTGTGCAGGCGATACGCACTCTTGGGGCTGAAGGCACTGGATGTGCCGCTGCGTCAACCGTTGTCCGAATAGTCCATATTTGTAGTGATTATGCATACTTTTGCCAGCTGGATCGTTTGAGTCGCGGGGCTGACGCCGACGTGCTGAAGTTCGAATCCAATGCAGATGAGTGTTCCGAGCGTCGGGATCCCGCAAGAGTCGTACGTACCCAGGTACCGACTCGCAGGTCAGGGCAGAGCAGAGGGCAGGACGGCCAGGGTGCAGAGGCATACAACGGGGCGGCGGGGGAAACCTCCCCGCTTCTCCATAGCCGTGCCGGACAGCTGGTTCGTGCTGGATACCCAGGCCGCCCGCAGCACGGCGGCGATCGCCCGGATGGCCACGGAGCGGGCGCGTGGCCATCCACTGCTGGCAGGGCGGGAACCCACCGTCGCCCGGATTCTGCATGACGCCGCGACCCGCGCCGAAAGCGCCGGGGCGGCCTACTGCGCCGTCATGATCGAGGACGTCCGCGGCATCGGCCTGTCCGCCAGTGTCATGGTCTGCGTCCTGCCGACCGACCGGCACATACCCGACCTCCCTCGGCAGGAACGTCCTGCCTCCGACGACGCCGAGGCGGGGGAGCGTCGGCGCTGGCGTCGCGTCGGCGCCGTGGACCTGCCGGCTGTCGGCCTGGCCACCCGGACCGTGCGGCTCGAGCCGCAGCGGTCGACGGACGGCGCGGAGATCTCCCACCTGGTGATGCGGACGACGGTCCCGGTCCCGGGGTATGACCGGATAGCGGTGATCGCCTGTGCCAGTCCGAACACGGCCCTGGCGGTGGCGCTGCACGACCTGTTCGACGCCGTGACCGCGACGTTCACCTTCGTCCACGAGATGCCGTGACCGCGATGCGGTTCGTCAGCGTGCGTAGTACTCGACGACGAGTTGTTCGTCGCAGACCACCGGGATCTCCGGCCGGCTTGGTCGCCGGCTGAGCACGGCCACCAGCGCGCCGCGGTCGACATCGAGGTACGCGGGCGGCGGCGCCCCGGCCGGCTGGGTCTCGGCCACGATCCGGAATGGCGCCATGGTGCGGCTGCGGGTGGTGACGGTGATGACATCGCCGGGTTGGACGCGGAAACCGGGACGGTCCACCCGAGCTCCGTTCACCTGGATGTGCCGGTGGCTGACGAACTGGCGAGCCTGGTAGATCGTCTTGGCGAAGCCGGCCCGCAGGACGACCGCGTCCAGGCGGGTCTCCAGATCTTCGATGAGCAGGTGGCCGGTGCGTCCCGTCCCACGATCAGCCTCGTCGAACGCCCGCCGGAGCTGCTTCTCGCTGATGTGGTACTGGAAGCGCAGCCGCTGCTTCTCCCGCAGCCGCTCCTTGTAGGGCGACATCGTCTTGCGCCCGCGGCCGTGCGGGCCGGGCGGGTAGGGCCGGTTCTCGAAGTAGCGGGCCGCCTTGTCGGTCAGCGGCATCCCGATGCTGCGGCTGAGCTTGGCGACGGGCTTGTGGCGCACCGCATCCTCCTTTAGGTTAGGTGTCCTTAAATTAGGCAAACCTAACCATAGTGGATCGACTGGTGGTGGAGCAGGTGGCGGACGGCACGATTGATCGGCCCGGGGCAACGCACGGGGCGTGGGGCGAGGGGCCTGTGGACGTCCTCGCGGCGACCAGGCGGGCAGCGCGCGAGCTGGTCCGCGTCGCGCCGTACGGCAGCCTTGTCCTGTGGGGTGGGCGCCTGGTGCACGGCCTGCGCTTCGCGGTCATCGCCTCCGCGGGGATGTCCACGCTCCGGCCGGGGGCATACGACCCGGGCCCTGGCGGGGCCGCACCCACGGACGCCGTCCCCGCCGACCTCGTCATGGCCGATCCGGCGCCGGTCGGGGCCACTCACGCCGGCCCTGTTCCGGCGGAACCGAACCTGTTCGAGCAGTTCGCGGCCGTCCCGGCCACCCGCCTCGTGATGCTGGCCCCGTTCTCGGTCGGACGCCTGCTGGGCACCGAGGACCAGGCCTGCCGGTTCCAGATCTGCGGGCCGGTGTCAGCGGACGGCTGTGAATGGGTCTCGGTCGCCCTGGCCGGATGGGTCGCGCCGGTGCCAGGCGGGGCCGTCTCGGAGCTCGCGCAGGCGTTCACCGATCGGCACCCGACACCGGACCTGCTCGATCTCGGCAGCGTGTGGATGCTCCTGGAGCTCGATCTCGCCGAGGCCACGGTGCGGACGAGGTCCGCGTGCATCCAGCTGGACACCGCCGATGTCGTGGCCCTGCTGAACGATCACCTGAATCGGCACGAGCACGAGCGTGATCTAGCTCATGCCCGCGACCAGGACGGCGATCACACCGCAGGCCGCGAACCCGATGCGGGACGAGGCCCACAGGCCTGACATGAGGCTTCCCGCGGGTGCGGCGGCCTGAGTGCCAGTGCCGTGGGGGCCGGTGGCGGGACGCTGGGCCGTGCCGTCCCGCCACCGCTCTGACAACGGGTCAGCCCGCTGCCTGGATGTCGATCTGGATCTCGGCGAGCCGAACCCGCAGTCGGTCCAGCTGGGTGTGCAGATCGGTCAGGGTTCGTTCGTAGGCGGGCCAGATCGAGGTACGGAACTCCGCGGCGGTCCGGCCGTCCCAGTTCTCCGGTTCAAGGAGGATCCGGGCGGTGGCGCGAAGCCCGTTGAAGTGCGTCAGAAGTGGGCCGTTGATGAGGCCGGCGAGCTCGTCGACCGCAGCCGACGCCTGTGGGGTGGCCCGGACGGTCAGACCTGATCCAGTCGTCATCGCATTCTCCTGAAGCTGAGTCTCTTCCGGGGCAGTGGAAGCCGTGCCGGGGCGGCGTGCCGCCCCGGCACGCCGTCAGCTGCCGGCAAGTGCGGTGCGTTGGTTGACCTCGGTCACGGTGCGAGCGAGGTCTGCCAGGTTCGTCTGCAGCGCTGACAGGGTGTTCTGCACCTCGGGCCAGATCTGGGTGCGGAACAGCTGGGCTTTCGGCCCCTCCCAGTTCGCCGGGTCCGCGAGTGCGTTCCCGCGGGCGACGAGACTGGCTGTCGTGCTCTGAAGATCGGTGAGCTGATGGCTCATCTGACCGGCGGCACTCTGGGCCGCAGGAGTGGTAACCGTGCGCATGGGTGGTCCGTCCGTCCGGGGTCAGGGGTCGGAGGCACCGGCGGCGGGATCCAGCCTGTCAGTAGCCGGGAGGTGAACCAGCCGACAGGGGGATGCTACCGTCCGTACCGACGATGTCTAGATATGAGGCATTTTCTTAAGGTGTGGACATCATTTATCCTTCAAGTAGTGGGTTGACTACCTGGATTGGCGTGATTTCGCCGCGCCGGATCAGGAGCCCTCTTCCCGGTGGGCCCGGGCCGCACAGCGCTCGAGGCAGCCGTACGCCGAACAGATCGCCGTCCGCGGGGCCGGTCGGGGTGAGCAGCACACCGCACCGGGAACGACGGGCGTCCACCACGAGGCCGCGGAACTGGTTGACCAGATCCTCGGTGGTACCGGCGGCGACAAGTCGACTCTCGTCGGCACGGTCGTCACGCAGCAGAGTCGCGAGCTCCTCGCCGAGCGGAGTACCGSTGACGGATTCGACGTCGTCGACGAGAAAGACCGTCTGGGAACCGGCCGGCGCTGCCTCCCCGTACCGCAGCTGATCGGCACCGGAGACGTCCACCACGATCTGCGTGGCCGTTTCTCCGGCGAGGTCCCGCAGCGGCGACGGCCGAGGACTGACGACAACGGTGCGGCAGCCATGTGTGTGTAGCTCACCCGCGATGGTGAGCAGCGCGGTGCTGCGACCGGATCGGGGCGGCCCGGCGATCACGAAGCCTGGTCCATCCATGACGAGGTCGATGCTGACGGGTGCCAGCTCGTCACCCCCGACCGCCAGACTGATCGGCAGTCGTCGCCCGTCGACAGCGCGACCGGTCTCGGAGCCGCTCAGGGTCCGCAGGGCCCGTCGACCGACCCGGGCAGGCAGGCCGTCGACCCGAAACGGGCGAGGCTCGGCCTGTACGGCGGGCCCGGCCTGTATGGCCGGTTGCGGCCCTGGCGAACCCGCGTCCGACGGCGTACCGCCGGGTTCTGGCCGCTGGCGCGCCGGCCCTGCTCTGGCGGCCGCCAGCCGGCGCAGCATGCCAGCCTGCGCTGGGCCGGATGGATCGTCGGTCAGCAAGGCCACCTGGACTTCGACCGGACCGTCTGACTCGGCCCAGACACGCTCCGTGGATCCGTTGGACCCGCCGATCAGATATCCCCTTCCGGGCGGAAGGGCTTCGGGAACGCGCAGGCCGGCCAGCCCGGCGAGGCCGTAGTCGGCGCGTTCCGCCATGCGCAGCACCAGGCGCTGATCGATGGTCGACGCCAGCTGCCCAGTGAGTCCGCGCCGGTCAGCGGTGACCACGATTCTCAACCCGACCGCCGGGCCGTCCCGGGCAAGTGCCAGGAGTCGGTCGATGGCCGCCGCGCCGTCCAGGTTCTCGAAGGAGGCGAGAAAGCCTTCGTAGCCGTCGAGGAGAAGGAGGAGATAGGGCAGGGCCGAGGATGCTGCCCCGTGGGTGCACCGAGCCTGCTGTGCCTGCCGCGCTTCGGCCAGGTCGGCGAAGCCACCCTGGGAGAGAAGGATCTGCCGGTGCGCCACCTCCGCTGCCAGCCGAGCCAGCAGACGGTGCACCCGCTCGGTTTCGGCAACGGTGACAACGGCTCCGGTGTGGGGCAGGTCCGCGACCGGCGCCAGACTGTTGTTCCCGCAGTCCAGGCCGTAGATGTGGACATCCGCTGGCGGCGCGGCGAGCGAGACCGATCCGGCGAGGGTCCGCAGCACCGTCGACCGCCCGGACCGGGGCGCGCCGAGGACCAGCAGGTGCGATCCGCCTTCGAGATCGAGCGCGAGGGTGGGCTGGGCCTGCGCCCGGCACAGGTCGGCGAGCCCGAGTGGCACGCGCAGGCCACTGCGCTTCGGCGTGCCCACCTCGGGCGTGGTTCCGTCCGGTGTGCCCTCGTCCGACGCGCCGATCGGGGGCAGTGCGGCGATGGTCGTGCGGATGGGCAGCGGTGCGAGCCAGGGCCGGCGCGGGCTCGGAAGGCGGCAGACCCGGGCTGCCTCCTGCAGAGCGTCGGCCAGCAGGCGCAGGTCCGTCGGCTCGTCCGCCGCAGGCGGGTTCAGTAGCACCTGGCGTGACGAGCGCGCCTCGCTTTCGGCCCGGATGACCGACGCCAGCACCTCGTCGGCGGGCGGCCAGGGCAGCTCGATGACGAGGGGCTCCGCCGAAGCCGAAGCGGAAGCCGAAGGCGAGGCGGGCGGTGCATCGTCGCGTCGGCGTGCGCCTCCGATCCGGGCGGTCTGGAAGACAACCGGAGGGTCCTGCCCGACTCGAAGAATCGCGCGGCCCGGTGCCGACACCGGAAGCCGCGCCGCGTCCGGAAGCCCCAGCACATCCGTGCTCTCGGTCGGATCAGTGACCCGCAGCGCGATCCGAAGGTTCGTGTTCACGACTATGCGACTATAGGACCTATGGGGACAGTGCGGGCACTCCGGGCGACACGGCAGCAGGTGCTCCGGGCGGCCATCTACGTGCGCATCAGCCAGGACCGGGCAGGCGAAGGCCACGGCGTCGCTCGGCAGACCGAGGACTGCCAGGCCCTCTGCGAGCGGCGCGGCTGGACCGTCATCGACGTGTACTCCGACAACGACCTGGGCGCCTACGCGGGCAAGCCGCGGCCCGCCTGGGAGCGGCTCATCGGCGACATCGAAGCCGGACACGTTGACGTCGTGGTCTGCTGGCACCCGGACCGGCTTACCCGCCAGCCCATGGAACTCGAAATGATCATCAACCTGGTGGAGCGGAAAGGCGTCGACCTCGCCACCGTCACCGCAGGCGAAGTCGACCTGTCCACCGCGACCGGCCGGGCCGCTGCCCGCATCGTTGGTGCCATGGCCCGCCACGAGTCCGAGCAGAAGGCGGAACGGCTCCGCAGGCAGAAGCAGCAGGCGGCAGAGAAGGGCCTGGTATCCGGGGGAGGGCACCGCGCGTTCGGCTACGAGCGGGACGGGCTGACGATCCGCGAGCCGGAAGCGGAGCTGATCCGCGAAGCTGCCGACCGTGTCCTCGCAGGCGAAACGATCGCCTCCGTCTGCCGTGACTTCGAGGCCCGTGATGTCCGGACCTCGGCCGGGAACTGGTGGCAGCCGCTCACCCTGCGGCAGATGCTCTGCTCGGCCCGCGTCTCCGGACGGCGCGAACACCGGCCCGGAAAGTCGTCGACGGCCATCATCGGTGAGATCGTGTCCGACGCGGTGTGGCCGGGCATCATCAGCGCCGCCGACTCCGACGAGCTCCGCGCCCTCCTGGGCCGCACAGGAACCGGGCGGACAACCGGGGCGACCGGCCGCGTCTACCTGCTATCCGGGATCCTGCGCTGCGGCATCTGCGAGGGACGGATCAGCGGACACAACACTGGTCGAGGCCGCCGTTACTACTGCCCCGGCGCGCCCGGCTCCACCTCGTGCGGCCGGCTGACGATGGGGATGGACCGCACCGACATCCACATCCGCGACACGGTGCTCCTGGCCCTCGACAGCCCGGAGTTCCGCGAACGGCTGCACCGGCGGGCCAAGATAGACCCGGCCATCCGGACTTCGGTGAAGAACGACGAACGGCTGCTGGGCGAGCTCGACGAGGACCGCACTGCAGGACGGATCAGCCGCGCCCGCTGGCTTCAGATGGCGGACACGGTCACCGCCCGGCTGGAGRCGAACCGGCGGAAGCTCGCTGCGGTGCCATCGCTGCGTGCCCTGGAAGGGCTGGACGGCAACTACGAGGAGATGCTGCCCGTGTGGGAGGCGCGGAACGTCTCGCAGCGGCGGGCGATCGTCACCGCCTGCGTGTCCCACATCATCGTGAACCGCGCGGCCCGCCGCGGCCCTGTGTTCGATCCCGACCGGTTCGACTCACAGTGGCTGGTGTAGCGGTTGTGGGAACGAGAAGCACGACCACCACAGACAAGGACCCCACCGATGGCTGACCTGCTGGAGCCGGCCCCGCCGACTGAGATGTACGTGACCCTCCACTGCCAACCTGGCCAACCACCCGAGATCCTCGACGACCTACACACCACTCCCCAAGACGCGGACGACGACCTCGCGCTCCGCCTAGACCAGGCGCGCCGCGCTGGCGACCATCACAGTTGGTATGCCACCGCCAAGGTCACGGTCATCGACGGCTGGCGCCAGCCCGACACCACCACCGACGACCAGGAAGCCGACGCCGTCATGCGGGAGATGCAGCGGGTGATCCGCGGCGGCTGACCCGCTTGCCCGCGTCCTCGCCCGGTCAGCTACTCGCAACCGCCGCACTGGCAGCCACGCCGGGCTGTGCAAGGTCGCCAGGGTCTCCGCCGTCGGTCGCGCCCACAAGGGCATTTGGGGCCGGCGAGGAGCGCCGACGCCGTCAGCAGCCGGCTGAAGGCGAACCGGTGGAAGCTGGCCGCAGCCCCCGTGTTCGACCGGTTCGATCTCCAGCGGTAGCAGCAGCGCCGAACCGTCCAGGCCTCGAAGTCGACCACGCTCCAGCAGCGAGAAGCGTGTCCAGTTGCCCCTCCGATGCGGGGTTGGCCGTGCCGTCCACCGTGGCAAGGTTCCAGCCGCCTTCCGCTGCCCGCTGGAGCAGCGCTGCGATGTCACCTGCGGCCCTGCTGACCCGGTCCAGGGAGACGGCCGTGAAGATCTCGCCGGCCTGGCCGTCGAGCATGGCGAGCGCACGACCCATCCCTGGACGGTCGAGGCCCCRCCCGGAAGCCACGTCGCTGAACACCTCGACGAGAGCCCAGCCTCGCCGGGAGCAGTCGGCTTCCAGAGTGGCGCGCTGCGCGGCGAGGCGGGCAGCGGTGTCCTCGCCGTGCCGGTTGGTGCGGACGTAGCCGATCACACGTGGGGCGGCGGGTGAATCTCCCATAGCCCGGAGAGGCTACCCGGGCCTCGTTGCGCCTGCGGCTATGCCAGTGATTGACGAAGCCAGACCGGGCGACCAGGGACGAGGGCCTACCCCGCGTCGTCCGGTCTGGCCGGGCTGTCCACCCGCTTGTGGACCTTGCCGTGGGGGCAGCGGCCGGGCTCCGGTGGGGGCCCGGTGCGCACGGTCAGCGGTGGCAGGCCCCGTATGCCGAGGCCTGCCCGACGGCTGGCTTGCCCTCGTTCCCGCCGGCAGATGGGGCAGCCGAGGACGTACAGCGCGTCAACTGTCATGAAGCCTCCCGCACGTGCATGGATGCCGGGACGGTAGCGGTCGGCGGAGGCTGGCGCGGCGCAGCCCGGCGATCGGACCACTACGGGCCTGGGGCTGCGGGGATGACCGCACTCCAGGTTCCGCGGCGCAGTGCGATCGCTCCGTCCTCACGGACCATGATCCGGGCGCCGAGAAACGGGGCCATGCCGTGACTGAGCCAGTCGTCCCGCACACCGTCGAGGATGTCCCACAGTCGGCGGAGTCCTCCCTGATGCACGGTAGGGGGCTCGACACCGACAGCGGTTGCCCTCGCCCACGACCCGTCAGGGTGGGCCATCAGCGCGGTGTGCCGGCCGTCGTCCTCGTGCCAGTAGCGGTGCTCGATGTCCGGGGCGGCGAGGTGGAGCATGGTGGAGAGCTCCCAGGCGTTCGCGATGTCGAGGACCGGATACCGGCCGAGGGTGACCTTCTCGCCGTCCTGCTCGGCGAGAACACTCCAGGTGACGGGGATGGTTGCCGGGTAGTCCGGGCCGGTGCGGGCGGACATGAAGCCGGCCCAGTCCCGTTCGATCTGCCCGAACACCCCGTCAGCCGTTTTGGTGGCGGTGAGGATCATCCAGGTGCCGCGGATCGTCGTGACGAGCTGGCCGCCGGGGCGCAGCGCGGCCAGCCAGCTCGGCGGGATGCTGGGGACGGACATCATGGACACGATCCGGTCGTACTGGCCGGGTAGCGGCCCCGTGGCGTCCACCGTCGTGACGGCGGGCGACAGGTCGAGCTGGCCGAGGCGGTGGCGGGCCGCGGCCACCAGATACGGGTCCACGTCCAAGCTGGTGACCCACTGGGAGCCGTAGCGGCGGGCGAGGAGCGCCGCGCCGTACCCGGACCCGGTGCCGACGTCGCAGATGTCCAGGCCCCGAGCCAGATGGGCGTACCGGTACATCGTCAGGACCAGGGACGGGAGGGTTGATGACGATGTCGGCAGCCCCTGGGGCTCGTCGTCTGCGTCGGCATGGTCGGCGTGCAGGGGGCCGATCCGGGTGACCAGCGACTGGTTCGCGTACGCCCCCGCGAGGTCACCGCGGCGCAGCTCCCATCCGTCACCGCCGTCGTCGTCCCACCAGGCCGGCACGAACAGATGCCGCGGAACCTCGGCCACCTGCTGGTACCAGCGTGACCCGGGATGGGTGACCTGGCCGGCCAGGGCGCGGGCGTGGGCACGCCATTTCTCGGATGCGCTCACGACCATGTCGGGTAGTCCGGGCCGCACGCGGCCTCTTCCGCTGGTGCGCAGTCCTCCCCGTCCAGCTTCGGGATGCACTTCTTCTCCGCGTCGATGGGGCGCGGGATGGAAGCCAGCGCTTCCCGCCACCGCTCGCCTGCGAACAGCTCGTTCAGCGGGGTGTCCCGCACGTTGCCGCCGGACAGCCAGCGGCCCATCCCGCACGCCACGAGCTCCCCGTTCGGGAGGACCGTCGCCTGGGAGATGCCGCACCCTCCGCACAGCGCCGCGGGGTTCGGTTCGGCCCCGTGCGCGGCTCGGCCCAGAGGCCGGACGTCGTCGCGGCTGATGGTCTTCACGCCCAGCGCGAGGAGTTCGGCGTGCGCGGCGTCGACGTCGGCCTGAGTCCCAGTGTTGATCAGCCCCACGCGCAGGAGTATCCCTCGCTCCAGCGCCGTGATGATGTTCGCGCGGGTGTGGGCGTGGCTCCCCGGCCGGCCGGTGACCCGGTCGTGCCAGGCCGGATCGGGGCTGTAATAGCTGGTCGCGACCCGGACCCCGGGCAGACCGAACACATCCCACAGGCCGGCGGTGACACGCACGAGGTTCGTGAACACCTCGGCCTTGAGACCAGCGTCGAGCGCGTACCGCACCAGGTCGGCCAGCCCTGGGAAGAGGGTCGGTTCCCCGCCGATGAACCGCACCCGAGGAATCCCGGCCCTCGCCGCGACGTCGATCAGCGAGCACCAGTCAAGGACCGTCATGGTGCCGTGGTCGCCCTTGGGCCCCGACCCCGCGTAGCACGGGGAACATTCGAGCTGACACCTGCCAGTGACCTCCAGGGCGAGGGTTCGCGGAACCTGGGCGGCCTCTGCGGGAGCGGCGGTTGCGGTCGACACCACGATCAGTCCTTTCAGGGCTGGGTGAAGGCAGGGTGCACCGGATGTGGTCGATGCGCCGGTTCCCGGGCGGCAAGAACAACCGCGCGACGTGCCTCACGGACCAGCCCTCCGAGTTCGTCGGCCAGGCCCTCGGGGAGCCGCTCGGCGGTGGCCGCCAGGAACGCACGGAAGTACGGGACGCTCAGGAGGAACGCGCGGCGGTCCGCCCAGTAGGCGCGGAGGTTCGCGGCCTGGCTGGCGCCACGGAGCACGTAGCTGATGCTGACCACCTTGTCCGCGGCCAGAGCAGCCGCGATGTCCGGGCGGAGCTGGGCCAGCCGGCGAGCGGCCTCGTCAGCGTTCTCACGGTGCAGCTGCATCGCCATGTGTTCGCCGTGGATCAACCAGAGCGCGACGAGGGTTTCGCTGCCGCATCGATCCACGATCTCGGTTCCGACCTTCTCCGGGTCGATGTAGTCAGGTACGTCGTGCAGCAGGACCGCGGCGATCAGCTCCGGCGCGGCGTCGGGAACATGCTGGCCGAGGGTGAGCGCGACCTGGACCGCGTGGGCGAGCGCAGGCGCTCCGTCGATCACGTGGCCTGCGCACCATCGCCGCGCGATGTCCAGGGCGGCGTCGACCACCGGCGCCCGAGGCGGCGCGAGAACGGATCGCCGAGCCGGCGCCGGCTCCACAGTGTCAGCTGGTGATGATGGGCCGGTGACGGCCGATGGCAACGACATGGATCCGCCCTGGGATGAGGATGATCTGTGCGCGGTATGTCCCGGGCAGGTTCACGACCCAGGCAGGTTCGACATCGCAGCTGGGCCGGGGCCGGCCAGCCGGTACGACACCAGCCGCGGCTACCGCTGCGATCTGGAGACCGGGGTGCCGGTGTGCGTCCACCCGGAGAAGATCGGTTTCCCGCCAGGGCGGTACGCCTCCGGTGGTGAGCCGTGGCCGGTGGACGCGCCGGTGGGACCTGCCCCGGGTCCGCTTCCGGACGTGGCGGAGGAGCTCGCCGGGTGGATGACGGCGGTGGTTCGCCACGCCGGCCCGGGGCAGGTCGATCAGGTGCTCGCCGCAGCCGAGCAGGCCGCGGCGAGCAGGTTCCCGCCGGCGGTGGTGGTGGACGCGCTGCGGGCTGCGCTGGCCGCGGCCGGCTAGCCGGCGGTGTAGCTGAACGTGAAGTTGTGGGACCGGCCGCCGTTCTCGATGCCGATGGATTCGTAGTGCTCGAGGAGAACGCTCAGCCGGCGCTCGGTCTCGGCCTGGCCGATCCAGTACCGGCGAGGCATCACACCCCAGTTCGCCGCGGCGTAGATCTGGTCGGTGTAGCCGTCCTCGTCGTACTGGAAGCGTTCGTTGTCCGTGGAGTGGATGAAGACGAGGCCCAGCCCGGCCTGCATCCGGGACAGGACCGTGAACTGTGCGGTGAGCGCGTGCACCATCTCGTCGACGGGGGCGGAAATGTCGAGCTCGGCCAGGCGCTCGTCGCCGGTCTCCTCGTACACCGCGGCCTTCATGGCCATGACCTTCAACGCCTCGTCGAACAGGTGCGGGCCGTCCTGGTCAAGGTCCCACTCGGCGATGATCGGGTAGCCAGTGAAGGTGGCCCAGCAGTCGGGGTACTTCAGCGTGCTGGTGCGGAGCCGGTCGTACTCGCGGTGGGCCCGGATCGCGTCGAAGATCTCGACCGCGCGGCGCGCGACGGCGAACGGGTCGGGCAGGGCCTCCTGCTCGTCCTCCCGGGTGGCGACGGCGGTGGCGGAGCCGTGGTTCATGGGAGCCTCCTGGCTCGCTCGTAGGGGTGTGGGCTGGCGCCCGATGGACATGCGTCAGCCCAGGACGGGCAGGACGGAAGTCAGAAAGCCACCCCGCCCAGGGCTGGTCATGCGGAACAAGGGCGGGGTGACGCTTGAGGGCCGCCAGCCGGCGGCGCGGCGTCAGTTCTGCCGGCGTGGGCGGGGGATCGTCGGCTGTGACGGCGCCGACGTCCCCCTGGTGCTGCGACCAGGCCAATGCGTGTGCGGCACCCGCACGGGGAGAGGCGGGGAGGGAGCACTGTCAACGCGCGAAATGACCGGCTCCCTCCCCACCCTGGCCGCCTCGCCCGCCCCCAGCTGTGCGCGTAGCTGGGCGTTCCGGTGGGGCGAGCGGCCCGCGGCGGACCTCCGGCCGGCGGACCCGCCAGGCGCATCTGCTGTCGTCACGTGCGCTCCTTTGCAGGTCCGGGGAAGTGGCCGGCGTGTTTCCCGCCGCGCACGTCTCATGACACACTCCGCAGTAGGAGCACGACAGCCCGCAACTTCTGTTACGGCCGTAAGCCGGGCGGTTACGGCGCCGAGGGTGGGGATTCTCGATGCACTCTGACGAGGACATAGACGCCCGTGGCCGCCTGGCACGCCATCTCGGCGAGCTCATGGAGCGTCGCGGCCACAGCCGCCAGACCCTCGCCGACGCGACCGGCTACAAGCGGCCTCAGATCAGCGAGGCGATCGCAGGCAAGCAGATACCGTCAGCGAACCTGATCAGAAGCCTGGAACGGGTGTTGAGTACCCGCGGCGAGCTGATCAGCATGTGGAAGGACGCGAAACTCGAAGATCTGGCACGCAGCCTGGACGAGGAGTTGCCCGGCATCCCGCGGGCACGGGAAGGAGACACCACGGACCGGCGCGAAGTAGTCGAGCTCGGTGTTCTGACCGTCGCCGCAGGACTTGCGGGCGAGGTCTCGCGGCGCATCGCCGGAGGCGACCCTGACCCCCTGACRCTCGACGAGCTCGACGAGCGGCTGGACCAGATCGGCGCGGTCTACACCATGACCCCGCACACCACCCTCGCCCCGCTGATCATCAGCGGATGGCAGGACACCGAACGGCAGTTGGACAGCCGGCTCTCCAGCCGCGTCCGGGCCCGGCTCACCCTCGTTGCTGGCCAGTTCGCGTTCTACGGCGGCCGGCTCGCATTCAACCTGGGCGACGACGCGGCAGCCCGCCGCTTCGCGTCCCTCGCCGAGCTCTACGCCCGTGACGCCAACGACCCGCTGCTGACCGGCTCGGTCGCCACCCTGCAAACCTCGATCGCCTACTACACCGGCCGGCACACCTCCGCGGCCGAGATCGCAGCCCAGGCCCGGGTCGGCGCCCACCCCTATCTGCGGGCCAGGCTCGCCGCGTACGAGGCCCGTGCCCGCGCTGCCGCCGGCCAGCATGACCAGGCCCGCCAAGCCCTGCGCGACATGCAGGAAGCGGTCTGGGTGGGCGAGCCAATGGTCGGCACCGAACCGTTCGGCGAAGAACTCATGCACACCTTCGTCGCGGTGGTGTCCGGGCGGCTCGGAGACGGCGAGCAAGCTGAGCCGCACGCCCGCCGGGCACTGGCGATCCTGCAGACCACCGGCGGAGGCTACGAGGACATCGGCGGCACCTACAACGCGCTCGCTCAGGCCCACCTGCGCCGACGCCACCCAGACCCGGAACAGGCCGCGGATGCCGCCACGGCCGCGCTGGCGGTGCTCGAAGGACGCCCGACCCGCACCGTGATCCAGCGAACCGGGCAGATCTGGCAGGAGCTGGGAGCACGCTGGGAGGGGCAACGCGCCGTCGTCGAACTCGGCGACCGGCTCCAAGACCACCGGCGGGCACTACCAGCAGGGAGCAGCAGCGGATGACCCTCACCCTCGGCCAGCCAAACGCCCAGGGCGTCCCGACGGTACTCACACCGCGGCTGGTGCTGCGCGGATGGCACCCCGACGATGTCTCCGCCTACTTCGAGATCGTGTCCGGCGAGGGGATGGCCGACCACACGCCCCAGCCAAGCACCGAGGCGGGGGCGTGGTCGCAGACCGCCTTTCAGATCGGGCACTGGGCGCTGCGCGGGTACGGCATGTGGGCGGTCGAGGACCGGGGAAGCGGGGAGCTTCTCGGCCGCGCCGGGCTGTACGAGGCGCTCGGCTGGCCAGGCTGTGAGGTCGCCTGGACGATCCGCCGGGAACGGTGGGGCGAAGGACTGGCCACCGAGGCAGGAGCCGCCGCACTGGAGTTCGCCTTTGACGCCGTCGACCGCGATCACATCATCTCGATCATGACGGCAGACAACATCGGCTCGATCCACGTCGCGGGCAAGCTCGGCCTGAAGTACGACCGCACGCAGACGCTCCAAGGAGCCGACTACTCCATCTACGCGATCAACCGCGACGACTGGGCTGCCCGCCGGAAGGCCAGCAACCCCGCCGACACAGGCTGACTGGGCACGGTCGCTATTCTGTCCCCTTCACTCGGGGGGACACATGGGGATACGTGGCGCCGTATGCGCGCTCGCGGCTATCGCGGCCATCGCCGCAGGCTGCGGTGGAGCTGACGAGGTCGAAACGCGCGCCATCCACGGCACGTTCACCTTCCCAGCCACCACCAATCTCGTCGGCGTCAGAAGCTGCGACGGAAGCGGCGGCTACAGCGATATCCACCGGGGTGCGCAAGCGACCCTCACCGATGCTGAGGGAACCATCGTCAGTACGACCCGCATCGGCAACGGCACACACGGCGGAAGCGCGCACTGCACGTTCCCGTTCACCTTCCTGCCCATCGAGGTCGAGAGCGGCTTCTACTCGGTCGAGATCAGCCGACGCGGAAAGATCACCAAGAGTGTTGCTGAGCTCGACGCCGATGAGTGGACGTTCGAGCTCTCGCTCGGCCTCTGACCAGCACGGAGTAGGCACGATCCGCGCAGGTCAACCACCATGCGCGTGCGAAGTCCGACAAGGGGGACCCCACCATGAAGACACGCATGTCCATACTGGCGATTGCCGCTACGGCAGCGGCGCTGTCGGGATGCGGAGGTTCCGAGGAATCGACGTCTACCGCCGCCCCCACGCGAGAGGCTGCTGCGGATGACATTGCAGGCGTGGCGGGCACCAAGGCATTCGTCGACGAACTGTGGGCGACCTACCCTGATCTGAAGGGCAAGGGCATCGCGTGGAACGTTGCGCAGGCCGGGATCACGGTCTGCAAGGCCATGCCGGACCGTGTGGCGGCGCGAGCGCAGATGCTGCCGCTACTCACCAGGAACGCCGTGTTTCCGTATGTGGAGGAACGCGACTACGCCATCGTGGACCTGGCCGTTAAGCACATCTGCCCAGACAAAGCCTGACCGCCGAGCGTACGGAGGCCCCACCCCGTCAGGCGAGGGGCGGGGCCTCCGGGTCCCGTTGCTCTCTCCGTACCGCTGCCGCCCGATGGCCTCCCTTCCGGCTCGGGCGGACCAGTGAAAACAGGTAAACCGCCTTGAGTCTTGGAACGGTCAGGAACCGCCCGCCGACGGGCCCGGAACGGGGTCGTACGGCGGCCAGGACGCCGGCCGCTCCACCCCGTCGGGCAGCCGCGTCCGTGCGTCCCCGCGGGTCTCCGCCACCTGCTGCGCCGTCAGCTCCCACGCGCCGGTGAGATTCGCCGCGACCAGCTCGGCGCGGGTCAGATCTGCCATAGGCAGCCGGGCGTCGGTGAGGTTCACCGCGAACAGCCCAGCGCCAGTGAGGTTCGCCCCGTGCAGCAAAGCGCCGGTGAGATTCGCCATGGTCAGCCGGGCGCCGCTGAGATTCGCCGAAATCAGGTCGGCGCGGGCGAGGTTCACCCCGCCCAGCTGGGCGCTGGTGAGGTTCGCCCCGATCAGGTTGGCGCCGACGAGGTGGGCGCCAGTGAGATCGGCGCGGGGGATGCCGCGGCGGTGTGGGAGACGGCCCAGGACGGTGAGAGCGGCCTGTACATCGGTGGTGGGCCGGGGTGGTGGGGGGTCGCCGGTACCAGTGTGTTCGCGGACGAACGCGGACAGGACCTCCACGACGGTGCGCTGGTCGGCGGTGCTGTCGTGGGCGATGCGTTCCAGGGCGTAGATCCCGCCCAGGCGGATGTCGAGGCTGTCCGCGCCGAGCTGGCTGATCGCGGTGGCGTACAGCTCCCGCACGTGGGTGTTCGCGTTCGCCTGTCGGGTCTCGTCCAGCGCAATCAGACCACCGGCCACCGCCATCAGCGCCGCGGCCGCGGTCAGCAGCCCACCCTGCAACGCCGCCCGCGCCTCGGCATCACCGGCGTGCGGGTACATCCGCGCGGGCAGATGCCAGATCCCCAGCACCGCCACCACCGCGCCAGCCGCGGCGATCCCAGCCACGATCCACAGCACCCAGCGACGACCGGTCCGCCGGCGCGTTCCCCCGTTGTCCGCCATGGGGGAGGTTGTACGCCATCGGGCTGGCGGCTCGCCGCGCTGCCGTTGGGTAGGCACGAAGGATCGGTGGAGACCGGGGTGCCTGGCGGCGAAGGCGAGGTACTCCGGGCGGCGGTGACTACCGGGAGACGGCCGCGAACATCCTCAGCTCGGCCCGGTGACCCTCAGCCTGCTGCGGCGGCGAATGCTTCCGGCCCAGCGGCGCCCATCCCGGACACGGCCCACCGGTCGGCCAACTGCACCGTGGTGCCCAGGTCGCGTGCGAACTGGGCCCACTGGTCCCGCAGCTCGTTGGAGTCGAAGGTGGCGACGTCGAGTTCGGCGCCGTTGAGGGTGCAGCGGCCGACCTCGCGGGAGTAGAGCTGCGGCTCGATGATCCCGCCCTGGCAGCCGGCGCGGGTCATCAGGTCGACGGCGGACGGCGGGCCGGCGGCGGCCTGCTGGGCCGCTCCGCCGGCAGCCGCTCCGGCGGGCGACGTGCTGCTGGTGTCGTCGGAGCTGCTGCAACCGGCGGCAAGGGCTGCCAGTGCGAACGCGGGCACGGCAAAGATCGTTCTACGCATCGGTTCCCCCCGGGTGATGGTTGAGGAGCCGACAGTAGAGATCGAACAGACGTTCACCTCTGTGAGGCATGGCAATTGGCTACCTGTTGAGGCAGTGCCGGTGAAGGCGCAGCCCTGCTTGTAGTGGGTGCCTACGTCCTTCCCGCTTCGAGCCGACCTGGTCACGATGAGCGGCGACCCCGGCAAGCCGAAGATCGTGGCCGCTCAGACGTACTTCGTTGCGCCCCGGGAGGTTGAGACCCGGCCTGCGGCCCGAGAGCTGCGAGTGGCGGCAGTCAGAATCTGTCTGTGGCCACCGAGTGGGAGCTCTCCGAGCAAGAGGTTGTCGATCTTTCCGTGGACGAACTCGCCTTCCGCGTTCTCCAGAACCTCAAGTCGACCGGCGAGTGGAGCCTGCAAAACTGGTTGATCAAGTTCCGGAACCGAGGGGTCCGTGGGCCAGCGCTGCGAGCGCTAGGCGAGGCCGGGGAGTGGCTCCGCTCCCATGGCCTTATTGCCTGGAATCCAGATCAGATGCAGAGCCCGCATGCGATCTTCGTGACCCGGCTTGGCGATCAGATCCTTACTGACGGCCTGCCGATGCTCCGTGCGATCCACCGCTTGGACGTCGACCTCCTACCCGAGCTACAGGCCCGCGTCCGGCCGCAGTTCCTTCGAGGCGACTTCGAGACGRCATCGTTCGTTGCCATGCGAGAGGTCGAGGTGAATCGCCCCGGCATGTCCGGAGGCTCATGCGTTTGAGTGCTCGGACTTGATCAGAATATGTTTCTGCTGGTAGACGACCTCGAGGTCGGCGG
>NZ_MOWP01000034.1:0-51620 GCF_001983215.1 Frankia sp. CcI49 | reverse complement strand
CCGAGAACAGCGCCTCGTCATCGTCATACGACGTCAGAATCAGACACGCCACCCCCGGCAACGCCGACCGGATCTCCCGACACACGTCGATGCCACTGCCATCAGGCAACCGCCCGTCCAGCACCGCCACATGCGGATGCAACGCCGGAATACGCCGCAGCGCCTCCGCCGCCAGCCCGGCCTCACCGACGACCTCGATATCGTCATGCCGGGCGAGCGTCTGACGCAGACCATTCCGCACGATCTCGTGGTCATCGAGAACGAACACCCGGATCTTCTCCATGACCGCGACGATACGGTCTCCGGACCGCCTCGCCAATCGACCYGGATCGCCTGAACGGGTGATGCCGGCGGTTTCCGCACCCGCCCGCGCCGCGAAGCGTACGTCCTGCGGGGTAGCCGGGCAAAGGGACGGCAAAGGGACCTTTGGCGGGCGGTGGTCGGCGCAACGTCACCCGGACGGGGGCGCCGGAACGTCCGGCCGCGGCCAGTGGCGCGGCGGGCGGCAGGTCCGGGAAACGGCCGGTGGGCCCGTTGGTCCCGCCGGTCGCGGGACCTTCGAACGCAGCCCGCCCGACTCCGGCAACCTGCGCGGCGAGGGTGCTGCCGTCAGGGTGGACGTATGGATGTGGCGACAGCGACCCTCACGGCCGGCCTTCCGGTGAGCGCGGAGAGCTCGCGCCCCGCCCGCGACGCCCCGACCGCGCCGGGCACACCGACCGCCCCGACCGCGCCGGGCATGCCGGGAGCAGTGGCCGCGCCGGCCGCGCTGGTCGAGACGCACACATCCATCCTGATCTTTCTCGGGGACCGGGTCTACAAGGTCAAGAAGTCAGCCGATCTCGGGTTCCTCGACTTCCGCACGCGCCAGGCACGCCTGGCTGCCTGTCAGGCCGAGGTGGACCTCAACCGCCGCCTTGCTCCGGATGTCTACCTCGGCGTCGCCGACGTCCAGGGCCCGGACGGCGCCCTCTGCGACCACATGGTCGTCATGCGGCGCCTGCCCGCCGACCGGCGGCTGTCCACGCTCGTCACCGCCGGTGTCGACGTCACTGATGAGCTGCGGGCGACAGCCCGCCTGCTCGCGGCGTTCCACACCCGTTGCGAGACCTCCGCCGAGATCGCGGACGCCGGTTCGTCCGCCACGCTGGGCGGGCTGTGGGAGGAGGGCCTGCGGGGCGTCGAGCCCTACCTGGGCACCGTCCTCGACGGCGCCACCATCGACGCCATCGGTCGGCTGGCCGCCCGTTTCCTGGCCGGCCGGGAGCCCCTGCTGCGGGAACGGCAGCGCCTCGGGCTGGTCCGCGACGGGCACGGTGACCTGCTCGCCGGTGACATCTACTGCCTTGAGGACGGCCCCCGCATCCTGGACTGCCTGGAGTTCGACCAGCGGCTGCGCGTCGGTGACGTCCTCGGTGACATCGGGTTCCTGGCGATGGATCTGGAGAGTCTCGGCCGCCCCGATCTCGCCGCCTTCCTCCTGGCGCACTATCGCCAGTACGCGGCCGAGAGCCATCCCCGCTCGCTGGCCGACCTCTACATCGCCTACCGGGCGTTCGTCCGTTGCAAGGTCGCCTGCACCAGGTACGCGCAGGGCGTGGAGTCCGCCGCCGCCGAGGCGCGGGCACTGGCCGCGCTGGCCCTGTCACATCTGCGTCAGGGGCGGGTGCGGCTCGTCCTGGTCGGCGGCGCGCCCGGGTCGGGCCGCGGTGCGCTGGCCGCCGGCCTCGCCGACGCCGAGGAATGGACGCTGCTGCGTGCGGAGGACATCGGTCTGGTCGACGGGGCCGCCGACGACCCCACCGGCACTGACCCCACCGGCACCGAGGCCGCCGGCCGTGACGCCGCCGGCCGTGACGCCGCCGACGGTGACGCCGCCGACGGTGACGCCACCGACGGTGACCCGACCGATGTGGAGGCCGGCTACGACGAGCTGTTTCGGCGGGCCCGCGTCGCGCTCGAACGCGGTGAGAGCGTGGTCATCGACGCGGCCTGGGAGCGCCGCGCCGACCGTGACCGCGCTGCCGAGCTCGCGCGGGTGACCGCCGCCGACCTCGTCCAGCTCAGAACGGCGCGCGGCGGGCCCGGCAGCTCCGCGGGGGGTGGCCTGCGGTGGGAGCGGACGTCCGGACCGGTGCGCAGGATGGCCGCGGCCAGCTCGGAACATCCGGATCCCTGGCCGGAGGCGACGACCCTGCCCCAGGGCGCCGGGCCCGACGCCCTGCTGCGAGCGGCGCGGCGTGCCGCCGGATGAGCCGGTGGCCGGGGAATCGGCATCATCCGGGCGTGGTCTCGCGTATCTTCCTCGCGTGGCGGCGAGATCCCAGTCCTCGACCTCCCAGCCCCCGGGCGCGCACCCCTCGGCTCCAGGGCCCGCCGGCGCGCGGCCCGTGGCCGCCCCAGGCGCGCAGCCCGTGGCCGCACAGCCGGCGACGCCGCCGGGCGACGGGCTGATGTTCCCCACGGTGGCCAGGCTGGAGCTCGACGACCTGCTCAGCCAGCTCGTCGAACGTGCCCAGGATGTGCTGGCCACCCAGAGCCGGCTGCGTGGGCTGCTCCAGGCCAACCGGGCCATCGTCACCGACCTGCGGCTGCCTGTGCTGCTGCGCAGCATCGTCGAGGCCGCCACCGTCCTGCTCGGCGCCCGCTACGGTGCCCTGGGCGTCGTCGCGCCGGACCGCACGCTGGAGGAGTTCGTCCACGTCGGCCTGGACGAGTCCGATGTGCGCACGATCGGGGACCTGCCCTCCGGGCACGGCCTGCTGGGCCTGCTCATCGACGACCCGCGCCCGCGGCGCGTCGCAGACATCTCCCGGGACCCGGGCTCGCAGGGCTTTCCGCCGGGCCATCCACCGATGAGGTCCTTCCTCGGCGTGCCGATCATGGTGCGAGGGGAGGTCTTCGGCAATCTGTACCTGACCGACAAACATGACGGTGTTCCGTTCACCGCTGAGGACGAGGAGCTCGCGCTCGCGCTCGCCGCGAACGCCGGTGTGGCGATCGCGAACGCCCGGCTCTACCACGAGTCGCAGCAGCGGCACCGCTGGATGGCCGCCTCCGCGGAGGTCACGCGCCTGCTGATGGCCGGCGCCGACGACGCGCTCACCGCGCTCGCCGCCCGGGTGCAGGTCGTCGCCGACGCCACCTTCGTCGCGCTCGTGCTGCACGCCGATGCCGATGCCGACGACCAGGACGACCGGGATGACCAGGGTCGGCGCGGCGATCAGGGCGAAACCCGTCAAAGAGGTGAGAGTGATCGCGAGGAGGGCGTGGCCGGCTACGCCCGGGTCGCCGCCCTGGTCTCGGGCTCGGTGATCTCAGGCTCCGGGGTCTCGGATTCCGTGCCCCCGGATTCCGCGGGCGCGGGCGCGGCGCAGGGCGCGAAGGTCGGTCACCTCGTCCCGCTGGGACGGACCCTGACCGGCCGTGTCATCGCCGAGCGGCAGGCGCTGCGGGTCGACGACGCTGAGCTCGACGCGCTTCCCGAGGAGCGCGCCGCGAGCACCGGGCCGCTCATGGTCGTCCCGCTCGTCGCCGGCACCGACCAGTGCGGCGGGGCGCTGCTCATCGGCCGCGACCGCGGAGACCACGGATTCACGGACAGCGACCTGGACATGGCCTCCAGTTTCGCCGGGCACGTCGCCGTCGCGCTCGAACTGGCCCGCGCCAAGATGGATCAGGAGCATCTTCGCGTTCTCGCCGACCGCGGCCGAATCGCCCGGGACCTGCACGACCACGTCATCCAGCGCATGTTCGCCGTCGCGCTCGGAATGCAGGATCTCGCCCAGTACGAGAATCCGTCGAACGCGAAACGGATCAACGGATACGTCGAGGACATCGACGCCACCATCAAGGACATCCGTCGCACCATTTTCGAGCTGCGAGGCAGGAGTGCCGTCCGGCGCGGCCGCCTTCAGGCCGCTCTTGACAAGATCGCGGAGGATGTCCGGCCGGCGCTCGGGTTCGCGCCGACCGTGGCCCTCGCCGGCCCGCTGGACACCGTCGTCGACGACCAGCTCACCGACCAGCTGCTCGCCGTGGCGCGGGAGGCCCTCACCAACGTGGCGCGCCACGCCCACGCGACCAGGGTGCAGCTGCGGCTCGCCGTGGACGGGGGGAACGTCACCCTCGACGCCGTCGATGACGGGGTCGGCATCGGTGACACCGTCCGCCGCAGCGGTCTGGACAACCTGCGGGCCCGGGCTGAGAACCTGGGTGGCACCTTCGCCGTGACGACACCGCCCACCGGTGGAACCCATCTGCACTGGACGGCCCCGCTTTAGCCGGTACCGGTACCGGCACTGACCAGTGCCGGGCCGGCGCCCGTGACGGGCGGGACCATGGTCCCGCTACCGGCATGTCCGACGAACCGCACACGGGCAGTCCGACGACAGATGCGCCGTTCCGGCCATGATGCGAAATTTGAACTGTCAATTTCGCCTCAGCAACAAAAAGGTGGCCGGAAATGGACAGAACAATTCTTGTCGGTGTGGACGGATCCACCGGCTCCGAAGAAGCTCTGCGCTGGGCTTTCCGTGAGGCGCGGCTGCGCCGGCGGCCGGTGACCGCACTGCTGGCCTGGGGCACGGACGGATTACCACGGGAGCTGCACCGCCGGGCCGGCCGGGCCGACCACGCCGAACTCGAGGCCTCGGCCGTCGCGGCGCTGGACCAGGCCATCGAACGCGCCGACGCCAAGGGCGTCGAGGTGCACCCGATGCTGGTCGAGGCGGCACCCGCGGTCGCGCTGGAGGAGAACGCACCCGGCGCCGAGATGATCGTCGTCGGATCGCACGGCCATGGGCCCATCACCCGGGTCCTGGCGGGCTCGGTGGCGCAGACCGTCGTCAATCACGTCCAGGTCCCCGTGGTCGTCGTCAGGGGACGAACCACGCAGCGCCCCGACGGCCAGCGTCCGAACGGCCAGCGCCCTGACGCCGACCGGCCCGACAGCCAGCGCAGGCCGGTCGTGGTCGGCGTCGACGGTTCGGGGAACTCCGTGGGCGCGCTGCGCTGGGCCGCCCAGGCGGCGGCCCTGCGGCGGGCGCCCCTGCGGGTCGTGTTCGCGCTGGGCCGCACGGATCCGCTGTACCCGGAGCTGATGATCAGCGGGCAGGTGGACCTGCTGCGCCGGGCCCAGGCGATGCTGGACGAGACGGTCGGCAAGGGGCTCGCCAGCGCCGCCGAGGTGGCGGTCGACACCGTCGTCGCCCCGGACGCGCCCAGCGTCGCCCTGCTGCACGAGGCGGAGCTGGCGCAGCTGCTCGTCGTCGGGAGCCGCGGCCACGGCGGCTTCGCCGATCTGCTGCTCGGCTCGGTCAGTCATCAGTGCCTGCTGCACGCGGCGTGCCCGGTGGCCGTCGTCCACGACGAGGCCGCAGGAGGCTGAGCGCTGGACCCTGAGCCCCGTCAGGTGGAAGTCTTGGTCGCCTTGTGTGATCTTTTCGCTAGCCGAAAGGGCTCACTGACCTCGGACGTCCACCGAAACTGGAGGCGCACTGTGCCTGACCGGCCGGAGGCGGCCCCGGAGGCCGTCGACACCGCACCTGCTCGGCTGTCCAAGGCCGCGTACGAGAAGGAGCTCGTCCGGCTGCAGACCGAGCTGGTGCGGATGCAGGAGTGGCTCGTCGTCACCGGCGGCCGCCTCGTGGTCGTGATGGAGGGCCGGGACACCTCCGGCAAGGGCGGGACCATCAAGCGGCTGACCGAGCGGCTCAACCCACGGCACTACCGGGTGGTCGCCCTGGGCACGCCGACCGAGYGGGAACGGTCCCAGTGGTACTTCCAGCGATACATCACCCATCTGCCGTCGGCCGGCGAGATCGTCTTCTTCGATCGAAGCTGGTACAACCGGGCCGGGGTGGAACGGGTCATGGGTTTCTGTACGGACGAGGAATACGACGAGTTCCTGCGGACCTGCCCGCAGCTTGAACGCGCGTTGGTCCGTTCGGGAATCACCCTGGTCAAGTACTGGCTGTCGTTGAGCGACGAGGAGCAGGAGCGCCGCTTCACCGACCGGATCCGGAATCCGGAGAAGCGGTGGAAACTCTCCGATCTCGACCTGCAGGCCCGCGCCCACTGGGTCGACTACGCCGAGGCCAAGGACGAGATGTTCGCGTACACGGACATCCGGCAGGCGCCCTGGTACGTGGTCGACGCGGACGACAAGCGCAGCGCGCGGCTGAACCTCATCAGCCATCTGCTGTCGATGGTCCCGTACGAGCCGGTCCACTACCCCGAGGTGAAGCTGCCGCACCGCCAGCAGCGTGCCTACAAGCGCCCGCCGATCGACAGCCAGACCTGGGTCCCGCGCCGCTACGTCGTCGACTGATCCCCTGATAGCCGCCGTCGAGGGGGCATGTGCGGCGTCGGGGTGTCGCTGCGGTTGTTCGGCGACGCCATCGGTCACTATCTGCGCATCAGTGGATGCGAAGGGTGGCATCCCTGGGGCTGTCTGGGGCCCGCCGGCACAGGTAGGGATGCGGGGACGGATGAGACTGTGGTCCGCGGGCCGGCGATCCGCCGCCGGGCTGGTCATGACGGCGACGCTCGCGGCGCCGGTCGGTGCCGCCCCGCCGGCCCAGGCAGCCCCGGCTGCCCCGTCCGCGCCTTCCGGAGGCGCGCCGCACAGCGGGCTGTTCGCGCTGCCGGAGTACTACCTCAGCGGGCACGGGCCGGTGTCGGTCGCCGCGGGGGACCTCACCGGTGACGGCCGGCAGAGCCTCGCCGCCGTCAACATCGCCGACGGCACGGTGTCGGTGCTGCTGGGCCGTGGGGACGGGACCTTCGGCCCGCCGGTGCCCTACCCGGCCGGGTCGGGTCCGTCCGATGTGTCGATCGAGGATCTGCGGGGCATCGGCGTTCTCGATGTGATCGTCGCTGATTCGTCCAGCGGCCTGGTGTCGGTGCTGCTGGGAAACGGGGACGGAACCCTCGGCCTGCCGGTGCCCTACCCGGCCGGGCCCGGCCCGTCCTCGCTGTCGGTGGACGATTTCAACGGCGACAGCGTTCCTGACGTGGCCGTCGCGGACCAGTACAGCGGCACGGTGTCGGTGCTGCTGGGCCGGGGCGACGGGACCTTCGGCCCACCGGTGCCGCAGCTGGCCGGGTCGGCGCCGTCGTCGTTGGATTCCGGTGACTTCAACGGGGATGGGATCATCGACATCGCCGTCGTGAACCTCGGCGACGCCGCCGTGTCAGTGCTGCTGGGCAACGGTGACGGCACCTTGCAGCCACCGCGGCCGTACCTCACCGGCCCGGGCCCGACGGACCTGGCGGCGGCCGTCCTGCGTGACGCGGGCGACGACCAGGGCGACGACGAGGGCAGGGGCGGCGCAGGCAGAGGCAAGGTCAGCGGCGGCGACGCCGGCAACCTGGATCTGATCGTCGCCAATGCCGGTGACGGCACGGTGTCGGTGCTGCTGGGAAACGGTGACGGTACGTTCCAGCCGGCGCGGCCGTACCTGTCCGGCCCGGGGCCGTCGGCGGTGGACACGGGTGACTTCTCGGGCGACGGCATCGCCGATGTGGCGGTCGGCAACGCCTCGGACTCGACGCTGTCGATCCTGCTCGGCAACGGCGACGGCACCCTCGGACCACCGCTGCTCCACCTCGCCGGCCCGGGCCCGTCCACGGTGGAGGTGGACGACCTTCGCGGTGACGGCCATTCCGATGTGATCGTCGCCAACGGGCGTGGCAGCACGGTGACGGTGCTGCTGGGGACCGTGGCCGCAGGCACCGCGGGCGGCGGGGGTGGGGGCGGAGGCGGAGCTGCCGGCGACGCCCGGGACTCCTGTTAGGGCGTCACCGGCAGGGTGTGCATCCGGCATGGTGTGCATCCGGCCGGGGGCGCCTCGGACAGGGCGCCTCCGCCCGTCTCAGGCGTGGATGACCGCCACCGGGCAGGCCGCGTGCAGCACGCACTGGTGCGCGGTGGAGCCGAGTACCAGCTCGGCGAACCCGCCGCGCCCCCGCGTACCGACGACCAGCAGCTGGGCCTGCTCGGCGGCCTGCAGGAGCGCGTGTGACGCGGAGTCGTCGACGGCCTCCAGGCTGACCTGGACGGCGCTCTCGTCATCGAGATCGGCCGTCGCCACGTCTTTGAGCAGCTGCTCGGACCCGGTGCGCAGCGATGGGTAGAAATCGGGCACGGGCACGCCGAAGGTCGTGACGTCGATGCGGTAGCCGTTCACGAGGTGCAGGGCGACACCCCGCTCCTGCGCCCGCGCGGCGGCCCAGCGCACCGCCGCCTGGGACGGCTCGGAGCCGTCGACGCCGACGATGATCGGCCTGCGGTCGGGTGCGTTACCGGTGTCCGGCGGTGTGCCGCGGACCACGACGACGGGGCCGGACGAATGATGCAGGAGCCGGTGGGCGACGGAGCCGGCCAGGATGCGGTGGACCAGCCCGGCGCCGCGCTGCCCGACCACGGTCATCTCGGCGTTCTTGGCCGCCGAGACGAGGGCTTCCACCGGGTCCTGGTTCACGACGAGCTTTCGCACCTCGACCGGGGGGACCGGGGCGGGTATCCGGGCGATCGTCCGCTCGAGCTGCTCGGCGGCCGCCTCGGTGAGAGCTTGGTGGTTCGCCGCGACCGCGGCCTCGTAGACAGACCGGGGCAGACCGTCGGCGGTCCACCCCAGCAGTGCGGTGACCGGCCGCTTCTCGATCTGGGCCGTCTCGTAGGCCCAGCGCAGTGCGGCCGCCGAACCATCGGAGCCGTCGATGCCGACCAGGATCTCGCGGCGGTGTTCGGTGCTCACCGTGGTCCTCCTCCATCCATCCTGCGGGCGCTGCCCCATCCGGCGTGCCTGCCCTATCCGGCGTGCGCTGCGCACCTGTCCGGGTGGGCCGGAAGGTGCTGGTGCCAGCCTGCGACCTGGGGGCGTGCTGGGGAAACCGACGAAGGGTGATCGCGGCGGCGGTCCTTCGGCCCCCGCGCCCAGTCCTTCGGCCTACGGGGCTGACGGCCCTGGCTGCGCTGCGATAAACCGGCCTTGCCGCTTTGTCGGTGGCGTTTTTTCGGTGTCGTGCGGGGCGGTGGACCGTGCGGGATGCGTGTGCATTCATGGTGAGCGCCCGTGCGTGACGAGTCCGGGCTGTCGGGCCTGTGGTGTACGGAGGCGTACGTACTGCCGCGCCTTCTTCGGATTCGCGGCTAATCGGACCTCTCGTGACGGCGCGGCTGTGTTCTCTCGACGGCTACCTCGCGCCAAGGATTGACTGCCGGGGCGGTTGTCGGTAGATGTGTGTGGCGGCGGTGGTCGGCTACGGCGGTTTTCCTTGTGATCGTCGGTGCGTGGCCGTGTCGCGACCGGGTCCGGAGCTGCGTTTGTGATCATTTCCCGGTCGTTTCTGTGGTTGTGGATCAGGTTTTCCGGGGCGCCCTGGTCGGATTTTGGTTCGGACCCTGTCACCTTGGGGAAATGGCGCTGGCCGTGGTTGGCCGGTGGCGCCCACGTTCACTCGCGGCTATCGGTCCAGATCCTCACGCGTCTTCCCGGGCTGCTCGGCCGGCCGTCGACGGGTGATGGTGCCGCGGCTGCTCCGGTGTCTGCCGTCGTCCACCATGTGCTGTTGGGGGAGGCAAATGCTTGAGAACAGGCGCTGGTGCGGGCTGAGCGGTGGCCTGCCGAGAGCCGAGGCGAGTCGATGGTGTGAATTCCGAGATGCGGTCGTGAGTATCGCCCCGGACGGGATTCTGATCGTCGATGGGGTGGATCATATAGCCGTGATAAATAATGAAGCAGGTCGTCTGCTCGGTCTACCGCCGAACATCGAGGGCCGCCAGGTCGACGAGCTGGAACCTGACCCTGAAGTCGCACGGGTGCTCGGTTTCCGGCACCGGCTGGGTGCGGAGGTAATGCCGGTCGGGGGTCGCCTTCTGGCAGTCGAGTGGCGTCTGAGCGCGCCAGGGTGCCTCGGCGAGAGACCGGCGGGAACACTCCACCCGGGCGGCGAGGGGCTCAGGGTCGCCACGCTGCGGGACGTCACTGACACGCACACGCTTTCCTGCCGGCTGGACGTCGCCCTGGGGCTGGTGGCGGAGCTGCGCGCGCAGCTGCATGAGGCGGCGAACAGGCTGCACACGGTCGTCACTCTCGTGCAGCTCGAGCGATACGTGCAGGCTGTCGATCTCGCGTTCGCCGCGGCCGGCAGTGTGGTCGTCCAGCGGGAGGCCGAGCGGGTGGTGCTGGCGATCGACGAACCCGTGCTCTCGGCCCTGCTGGTGAGCAAACTGGCCGAGGCCCGTGACCGGGGAGTCGACCTGCGCATCACCGAGGACACCCGCTACGAGGCGTTCGACATCGACCCGGTCGACCTGGTGACCCTGGTGGGGAACCTCGTGGACAACGCGATGGACGCCGTGCTGGGCACGGGCCATGCCGTCGGGGAACCGGCAGCGTCGCGGCAGGTCGACCTCACCATCCGCGCGGATGCCACCGGCCTGCTGATCCGGGTGGCGGACAGCGGCCCGGGCCTTGATCCCGACACCGTCGCCGACGCCTTCGGTGCGGGCTGGACGACCAAGCCGGCCCGAGCCGTCGGGGCGCTGCGCCGTGGGCTCGGGCTCGCGCTGGTCCGGCAGATCGTGACCAGACACGGCGGCCAGGTACACGTCGGCCGGGAACGGGGCGCCGTCTTCACGGTGAGCCTGGCCGCGCCCGGTGGTGCGCCTGCCCCGCCGGGCGGGTAGACGGCGATGGCGCGGCCGCCTATCCGCACGCTGATCGTCGAGGACGATCCGCTCGTCGCGGGTGCCTACAGCGCCTACATCGGGAGGATCCGGGGTTTCGTGGTGAGCGGTGTGGCGCACACCGGTGCGGGCTCGCTGTGGGAGGCGACCGGTGGTCGGCATGACCTCGTCCTGCTCGACCTGAGCCTTCCCGACATCAGCGGTCTGGAGGTGTGCCGGGTCCTGCGCTCGCGTGGCGCGAACCCCGACATCATCGCGGTCACCGCGGCCCGGGACGTCGCGACCGTCCGCGCGGCGGTGTCACTCGGCGTTCTGCTTTACCTCGTCAAGCCGTTCGGCTTCGCCGCGTTCCGAGCCCGGCTCGAACGGTACGCGGCTTTCCGGAGCCACTTCGATGCCGCCGCCACCGCACGCCTGAGCCAGCACGAGGTGGACACCGCGCTGGCCGTGCTCCGGTCCCACAGCACCCCCGGTGCGGAACTGCCCAAAGGCCTCTCCGTGACGACCCTGAACACGGTCGTCGACTATCTCGGGGAGGCGGCGGCACCGGTCTCGGCCGACCAGGCCGCCGGGCTGCTCGGGCTGTCCCGCGTCACGGCACGCCGTTACCTGGAATGGCTGGCCGGGCAGCGGATGGTTGTTCGCACCCAGCGATATGGCCGGCCCGGGCGGCCGGAACACCTCTATCAGTGGCGGGGGCGCACCCGTCATCCCGTCGGTGACCAGTATGACCTAAACCGCGACAGATTCCGGTGACCACGGAAAGGTGGCCGAGACGAGAGCCACGGCGCGATGTGGATGGTTCGAATGGCTGAAGCAGGTGTGCGACGTCCAGAACGCGGTGCGCGGGACGTCCTGGTCACCGGAATGGGTTTCTGCCTCCCCGGAGGAACGGCGGCGGCGCCGCTGTTCACTGCGGAGGAGATCTGGGATGTCGCCGCGAACGGACGCTCCTGCATCGTGAGCGGCGGCATCTATCATGGCCGGGTCGATCTGACCGAGGCGATGTTCGACGAACGGTTTCCGGAGCTTCCCTCGCTCTACACGTCCGGGCTGACCCGCGCCCACCGGTTCGGGCTGGTCTCCTTTGCCGAGGCGTGTGCGGACGGAAAACTCGACTTCCGGGCCGGTGACCTGACCGAGGCTGCGGTGCTCGTCGGCCGGGGAGGGCTCGACGACAATATCGATCCCTATATCGCCCTGCGGGACGCCGAACCCGAACAGATGGCGGCGACGGCGGCGACGGCGCTGTTCATCCGTGCTCAGCTCGGGATCACGTCGTATGACGTGACCTTGCTGCAGGCGTCACTGGCGCGTTCCACCGGGCCGAGCTTCACCGTCTCCTGCGGCTGCTCGTCCTCCACAGTCCAGCTGGGGATCGCACTTCGCATGATTGCGACCGGTGAGGTGGACGTCGCCGTGGTGACCGGCGTCGACGCCTTCAGCATGGACATCATGCGCAACGCGCAGCGCCTCCTTTTCGCGGCGAAGCGCGGCGGGCCACAACCAGGTGCGGACACGCTGCCCGAGACCCTGCCGTCGATGGACCGACCGATGCGGCCTTACGACGTCCGGGCCGACTGCGTCAACTTCGGTGAGGGCTCGGTGACGGTGGTGCTGGAAAGCCGTCAGCATGCCGAGCAGCGCGGCGCCCACATCTACGGGCAACTGCTCGCGCAGGCGACGACCCGGGACGGCCTGGCCAGCCCGCTGTCCCTGGACGACTCCGGCGCCGCCCTGGTCGCCGCGGTGCGCAGCTGCCTGGGGGACCGCTGGAGCGTCGACCAGATTCCGTACGTCAACGGGGGCAGCGACGGCGACATGAACGTCACCATGACCGAGTCGAATGCCATCCGGGAGCTGTACGGACCGGCGGTTCCCGCCGTTCTGCTGAGTTCCCAGGAGGCGTGTTTCGGGCACAGCGGGGCGCAGTCGGGAAACCTGGGCCTGGCGCTGACCCTGCTCATGATGGAGAAGAGCCAGGTATGCCCCACGGCCAACTGTGAGCAGCCCGTCGACTTCCTGAGCTTCGACCCGATTCCGGGCACCCGGCCCCGCCCGCTGGACTTCGACCACGCGCTCAGCTTCACCTATCAGATAGGCGGCCTGAAGAGCGTCGTCCTGATGAGTTCCGCCGACGCCTGCTGACGGGGGGTGGCAGCGATGACGACAACTGTGCGGAACCACCGGGAGTACATGCCGGACACCGACCGCGCCGGTGGCCTGGACACCGACCGGGCCGGTGGCCTGGACACCGACCGGGCCAGCGGCCTGGACAGCGACCGGACCGCCATCGCGGTGATCGGAATGGGGTGCCGGCTGCCGGGCGGGGCGGATTCCCCGGCGGCGTTGTGGCGGCTGCTGGCGCAGGGGCGCGACGCCGTCGGTGAGCCGCCCGCGGACCGGTGGGCGCGCCACGCCTTCGCCGACCCGGTCCTGACCGCGGCGGGCAGGAAGGTACCCCGCCAGGGCGGCTATCTCGACGACGTCGCCGGCTTCGATGCCGGCTTCTTCGGCGTCTCCGAGCGGGAGGCGGCCGTCCTGGACCCACAGCACCGGCTGCTGCTGGAGGTCGCCTGGGAAGCCCTCGACCACGCGGGCCGGCCCGCGGACACCCTCGGCTCGAGCCCGACCGGCGTGTTCACCGGCCTCAGCTACACCGACTACATGGACCACCTCGCCGGACATCCGCGGGAACTGGAGGGATCCGTGCTCACGAACGGGATCTCCGTCGCGGGCGGCCGGATCTCCTACCTGCTGGGGCTGCGCGGTCCCAACATCTCGATCGACACGGCCTGCTCGTCGTCGCTGGTCGCGGTGCACCTCGCCTGCCAGAGCCTGCGATCCGAGGAGTGCGACGTCGCGCTCGCCGGCGGCGTGGCCCTGATGCTCTGGCCCCGGGTCACGAAGTCCTTCGTCCGGATGGGAATGCTGTCGCCGACCGCCCGCTGCCACACCTTCGACGCCGCCGCCGACGGGTTCGTCCGGGGCGAGGGCTGCGGACTCGTGGTCCTGCGGCGGCTGGCCGACGCGCGCCGTGACGGTGACCGGGTGCTGGCCGTGATCCGTGGCTCCGCGGTCAACCAGGACGGCCGGACCGACGGCCTGACCGCTCCGTCCGCCGAGGCCCAGTACGAGGTCGCCAACGCGGCCCTGCGCCGCGCCGGGGTCGAGCCCGCCGACGTCGGCTACGTGGAGGCCCACGGGACGGGAACTCCGGTCGGCGACCCCATCGAGTTCTCGGCGCTCGCGCGGGCGTACGGCGCCGCCGGCCAGCCGTGTGCCCTCGGCTCGGTCAAGACGAACCTCGGCCATCTGGAGCCCGCGGCCGGTGTCGCCGGGCTCATCAAGGCGGTGCTGTGCCTGCAGCACGGGCATATTCCACCCAACCTGCACTTCACCCGGTGGAACCCGGCGATCGACGCGACCCGGTCGCGGTTCTTCGTCCCGACCGAGCTCGCCGCCTGGCCGAACACGGCGCCCAGGCGGCTGGCCGCGGTGTCATCGTTCGGCTTCTCCGGCACGAACGCGCATGTGGTGCTCGAACAGGCACCTGAGCCCGACCTCGGGACCGCCCTCGGGACGGGCGCGCCCGGCAGTTCCTCCAGCCTCGGCAGTCCTGCCAGGCGCGGTAGTTCCGCCAGGCTCGGACGTTCCTCCGGACCCGAGGTCGTCCTGGTCGGCGCCGGGTCGGTGGCGGCGCTGCCCGCGGCCGCGACCCGGCTCGCGTCCTGGCTGGCGGACGGCGACCACAGCGTGGCCGGTGACCGCAGTGCGACCGGCGACCGCGGCGTGACCGGCGGGCACCGTGTGACCGGTGTCTACAGCGTGACAGGTGACTACAGCGTGACCGGCGACCACAGCGTGACCGGCGGATTCGACGACCTGCACGACGTCGCCTACACGCTGGCCCGTCGACGCTCGCGCGGGCACGGCAGGCTCGCGGTGGTCACCGGTGACCGTGCGGAGCTGATCCGCGATCTGCGCGCCTGGGCGGCCGGAGGAGTGTCACCATCCGTCGTGTCCGGTGCCGTCGGCGCCGGGGTGCGCAGGCAGACCGTCTGGGTGTTCTCCGGTCAGGGCTCGCAGTGGGCGGGCATGGGCGCCGACCTGCTCGACACCGAACCGGCGTTCGCCGCGGCCCTTGCCGAGGTCGAGCCCCTGATCGCCGCCGAGGCCGGGTTCTCCGTGCTGGCGGCGCTACGCCGCGCGGAGCCACTCACCGGCTGTGGCCGGATACAGCCGGTTCTCTTCGCGATGCAGGTCGGGCTCGCCGCGCTGTGGCGTGCCCACGGTGTCGAGCCCGCCGCGGTCATCGGCCACTCGATGGGCGAGGTGGCGGCCGCGGTCGTCGCGGGCGCGCTGGCCCTCGCCGAGGGCGTCCAGGTCATCTGCCGGCGCTCCCAGCTGCTCACCCGGGTCGCGGGCAGCGGGGCGATGGCCACCGTCGGCCTTGACCGGGAACAGGCCGAGGCGGAGATCGTGGCGGCCGGCGCCGGTGGCGACGTCGACGTCGCGGTGCTGGCGGCCCCCGGATCCACCGTGGTCTCCGGCGCGACGGCGGCGATCGGGGATCTGGTCGCGGCCTGGAACGCCCGCGGCATCCCGGCGCATCCGATCGCGGTGGACGTCGCCTCCCACTCGCCGCAGGTCGACCCGCTGCTCGGGGACCTCGGGGCGGCCCTGAGCGAGGTGCGCCCGGCCGTGCCACGGGTGGTCTTCTACACGACGGTGCTGGACGACCCGCGCGAGGTTCCGGCGTTCGACGCCGCCTACTGGTGCGACAACCTGCGCCGGACCGTGCGGCTGCGGGACGCGGTCGCCGCCGCCGCGGCGGACGGTCACCGGGTGTTCGTCGAGATCTCCCCGCATCCGGTGGTCGCGCGGTCGGTCGGTGACATCCTGTCCGGCGGCTCCCGCGAACCGACCGTGCTGCCGACGCTGCGGCGGGACGAGGACGGCCAGCTCGTGTTCCGCACGCAGCTGGCCGCGGCGTACTGCGTGGGGGTGCCCGTCGACTGGTCGTCGCTCTACCCGGATGGGGAGCTGGTGGACGTCCCGCCGCTCACCTTCGACCGTGCGCCGCACTGGGTGGAAGGCAGGCCGGACGAAGATCTGGGCGCTGGCGTCGGTGCTGGTGCCGGCGTCGGTTCTCACTCCGCCTCCGGTGCCGGTGTGGGTGGTGGCGCGGGGCGGGAGCCGGGGGCGGGCGCTGTGCCCACGACAGACGGTGTTCCGCTTCCGGGTACCCGGCTGGAGCTCCCCGGGGGGCAGCCGCGTCACCTGTGGCGAGGAGTCGCCGGGACCGCGGCCCTTCCGTGGCTGGCCGACCACCGCGTACACCGGCGCGCGGTGCTGCCCGGGGCCGCCTTCTGCGCGCTCGCGCTGACGGCGGCCTGCGATCTGTTCGAAGCCGGCCCCGCCGACGTCGAGATCACCGACGTCACCTTCCTGCAGCTGCTTGATCTCGAC
The DNA here is from genome assembly GCF_001983215.1 of Frankia sp. CcI49. Lineage (NCBI taxonomy): Bacteria > Bacillati > Actinomycetota > Actinomycetes > Frankiales > Frankiaceae > Frankia > Frankia sp. CcI49. Next base: position 35,452 of record NZ_MOWP01000034.1, on the reverse strand, counting down.
AGCCACACGGAGATCACCACCACCGCCGCCACCGGGTCCGGCCAGACATCCTGTGAGATCCACTCACGGGGACCCGGCGGCGCCTGGACCCGCCACATGACCGCCAACCTGCGTCACGGCCGTGCGCCGGGCCCGCCGCCGACCGATTCCCCGCTGGCGGCGCTCGCGACCGCGCACCCGAAGCCCGTCGGGCCCACCCGCCTGTACGACCGGCTCCGCGAGCGGGGCATCGAGTACGGCGACGCCTTCACGGCGCTCACCGAACTCCACGTCGCCCCGGACAACCGGAGTGTCTGGGGCGCGATCGCGATGCCGCCGATGGCGGACGCCGCCGATCACGGCCTGCGGATCCACCCCGTCCTGCTCGACGCCGCGCTGCAGGCGCTGACGGGCTGCGTGCCCGGGCTCCTCGACGGGACGGGGGCCAGGCGGCTCATTCTCCCGGTGCGGGTGGCGAGCCTGCGGGTTCTCGGGGATCCGGCGGCAGCCCGGTACTGCCACGGATGGATCGAGCAGGCCACCGCCGAGTCCTTCGTCGGCGGGCTGCGCGTTCTCGACGCGACAGGTGCGCCGGTCGTGTCCGCGACGGGGATCCGCTTCCTGGAGCAGGTCGTTCCCGGTGGCGGCACCTCGGCGGCCTCTGCCTCGGCCTCGGCCTCGGCCGAAACGGAAGCGGAAACCGAAGCCGGGGAATGGCTGTACACGCTGGCCTGGGAGCCGTCCGTGCCGGCAGCGCTGCCTTCTGGGCCGGCAGCGCTGCCCGGGCCGCTGGCGTCGGCACCGCCGCCGTCGCCAGCGGCAGCGGCTCCAGCTGCTGCTTCAGCTCCAGCTCCCGCGCCCGTACCGGCACCGGCCGGGCGGTGGGGGCTCCTGGGCAGCGTCGCGAGCTCCGCCGCCGCCCTGCATGACGCCCTGCTGGCGGCTGGTGCTCAGGTGGACCTCGAGGACCTGCCGGTTCCGCCCGCGGGGCCTGGTCTCCCGGGCCTGACAGGTGCCGACAACTTCGGGAGCCGGGACAGTGAGGGCCGGGACAGTGGGAGCCGGGGCAGCGGAGGCCGGGACGAGGCCGCCCGCGAGCACCCTGCCGACGAGCACCCGGACGACGAGCACCACGCCCGGGTGCTCGTCGTCCTCGACGATGTGGTGCCCGCGGGCTCCCCGGCGACGTCCGGGCCGGTCGGTACGCGGGACGCCGCGCTCGGTATCCCGCGCCAGGGCTCGATCACGGTCGCCGGGCCGGCCGAGGCCGAGCGGGTCACCGGCGTGCTGCTGCAGGTCGTCCAGTCCCTGACGGCGCGGACCGGTCCGGCGCCGAGGCTCTACGTGCTGACCCGCGGCGCGCACGCCCCGGCCGCGGACACCGCACCGGACCTCGATCACGGCGGTGTGCACGGGCTGATCCGCGTGATCGCCCTCGAGCACCCCGAACTGCGGGTCGTCCACATCGACGCCGATCCCGGGGCACGGTCCCCCCGGGGCGCCGGGCCCGCCCAGGCCGCGGACACGGCGACGATCGTCCGGGAGCTGCTCGCGGACAGCCCGGATGACGAGGTCGCGCTGCGGGCCGGTGTCCGCTTCGTCGCCCGCGTGGTTCCCGCTCCGGTGACCGACGTCGAACGGCGGGCCGCCGGCCACCGGGTGGCGACGTACGGCCGGGACCGGTTCGTGCTGCGCCCGCCGGGCAACGGAGATCTGGACCAGCTGCGGATCGTCCGCTCCGAGCCGGCGCCCCCCGGACCGGGCCAGGTGGAGATCCGGGTCCAGGCCGCCGGCCTGAACTTCAGGGATGTGCTCATCGCCCTGGGCGCGCTGCCCGCCACTGCGGTCGGCTTCGAATGCGCGGGTGTGGTCACCGCGGTCGGGCCCGGCGTCGACCAGCCGCGCCCCGGCGACACCGTGATGGCGGTCAACCTCGACGGTGGGGGCGCGTTCGGCTCGTTCCTGACCACCCAGGCCGCCCACACCATCCCCATCCCGGACGGGTACGACCCGCCGACCGCCGCGGGGATGCCCATCGCCTACCTCACGGCCTGGCACGCGCTGCACGACGTAGCGCGGCTGCGGCGCGGTGAGAGCGTCCTGATCCATGCCGGCACCGGCGGCACGGGCCTCGCCGCCATCGCGGTCGCCCGTGGCATCGGGGCCGAGGTACTCGCCACCGCCGGCACGCCGGAGAAGCGTGCCTACCTGCGCGGAATGGGGATCCGCCAGGTCATGGACTCACGTTCGGTCGAGTTCGCCGAGCAGACCCGGGCGGCGACCGGCGGCCGGGGCGTGGACGTCGTCCTCAACTCCCTGGCCGGGCCGGCGATCCGGGCGGGCCTGGACTGCCTGGCGCCGCACGGCCGCTTCGTGGAGCTCGGGCTGCGCGACATCCTCGCGGACGCCCCGCTGGGCCTGCTGCCGTTCCGGCGGAACATCACCTTCGCCAGCGTGAACATGATGGAGCTGTGCCGGCACCAGCCGGAGCGTTTCACCCGGCTGGTTCAGGCGGTCGGCGCGGCCCTGGCCGCCGGTGCCCTGCACCCGCTGCCGGTCACGACCTTCCCGCTGGAGGCGGCGACGGACGGCTTCCGGCTCATGGCCGGCGCGGGCCACATCGGCAAGATCGTTTTCGCGGTGCCCGCCAGCGGGCAGACCACGGTCGCCCTTCCGGGCGGCCCGCCGTCGCCGGTCCGCGCCGACGGCTCCTACATCGTCACCGGCGGGCTCGGCGGTGTCGGTCTGGAGACCGCGGCCTGGCTGGTGGCCCAGGGCGCCCGCCGGGTCATCCTCAACGGGCGGTCCGCCCCGACGAAGCAGGTCGCCGGCCGCCTGGAGCATCTGGGGCGGCTGGCACCGTGGGACGACGCGGTGCGGGTGGTGCTCGGCGACGTCGCCGGCCCCGGAGTCGCCGAGCGGCTCGTCGCCGCCGCCACCGCGGACGGCGGGCGGCTGCGCGGAGTCGTGCACGCCGCGATGGTGCTCGACGACGCGGCGCTGACCACGGCGACCGCCGACCAGCTACGCCGCGTCTGGCGTCCGAAGGTGAGCGGCGCCTGGCGCCTGCACGAGGCGACCGGTGGGGAACGCCTCGACTGGTTCGTCCTGTACTCGTCGATGTCGTCGCTGCTCGGCAATCCCGGCCAGGCGGTGTACGCCGCGGCGAACTCCTGGCTGGACAGCTTCGCGGACTGGCGCAACGCCCAGGGGCTGCCGACGCACGCGGTCAACTGGGGGCCCTGGGACGAGGTCGGGGCCGCGACGGACTTCGCCGGCCGCGGCTACGCCACGATCCCGACCGCGACCGGGCTCGCCGCGCTGCGGACCGTGCTGGTCCACGGCCGACGGCACACCGGTGTGCTCCCCGGGGCCCCCGGAAGCTGGGTGCCGTCCGCGGGGCGCTCCCTGCCGCTGTTCAGCCGCCTGGTCGGCGCACCGCCCGGAGCGCCCGCGTCGGCGTCGGCACCGGGGAACACGCCGGCCGGGCCGCGGGACGTCCTGGGTGAGCTGCGCACGACCCCACCCGGTGCCCCGCGGCGCGGGGCGTTCGAGACCTACCTCACCGATCACATCCGGGCCGTGCTGCGGCTGGGTTCGAAGATCCTCGACCCGGACGTCCCGCTGCGCTCGCTCGGGTTCGACTCGCTGCTCGCGCTCGAGCTGCGCTCCCGCCTCGAACCGGACCTGGGCATCACCCTGCCGGGGAACTTCATCTGGAAGTACAACACGCTGGCGACGCTGGCCGCGGGCCTCGCCGAGCACGCGGACCTGCCGCTCGACGGGGCCGGCTGACGGGAGGCTGGCGGCGGGCGGCGCCGGAACGGAGGCCGCGGGCAGCGGCGTCGCCAGGTATGGCCGAGCGTGGCCGGGTGCTCGTGAGCGGCACTATCCAGCACTCTTGTGCAACGGCACTGTGGGGCCGAACGGGCTGGGGGGTGTCTCGGCCTGGCTCCGCCGCTCTGACGATCTCCCCGCACGGAAGGCCGAGGACCGCACATGCCCACTCTGGAGCGCCACGGCGACGTCGCCGTTCTCGATCTCGGCGATGGGGAGAACCGGTTCCATCCCGACTGGATCAGCTCCGTCAACGCCGCCCTGGACGAGCTGGAGAAGGCCGACGGGCCCCGGGCGCTCGTGACCACCGCGACGGGCCGGTTCTACTCGAACGGCCTTGATCTGGACTGGCTGTTCGCGCACGCCGAGCAACACCAGGACTACGTCGACTCCGTGCACCGGCTCCTCGCGCGGATGCTGACCCTGCCCCTGGTCACGGTCGCCGCGCTGCAGGGCCACGTGTTCGCCGCCGGCGCGATGTTCTCGCTGGCGCACGACTTCCGGGTGATGCGCGCCGACCGTGGCTTCTGGTGCCTGCCCGAGGCCGACATCCACATTCCGTTCACCGAGGGCATGTCCGCGCTCATCCAGTCCCGGCTGACGCCGCAGACGGCGCACGAGGCGATGGTCACCGCCCGCCGCTACGGCGGGACGGCCGCGGCCACGGCCGGCATCGTCGACCAGGCAGTGGACGAGGACGCGGTGCGGTCGACGGCCGTCGAGATCGCCGAGGCACAGGCCGGCAAGGCCGGGGACACCCTGGGCACGATCAAGGCCCGCATGTACGCGGCCGTGGTGGCCGCGCTGCATGGCCACGGCTGAGTGCCGGTCCGCGGCTGAACGCCGGCCCAGAGTCCAGCCCCGGCCCAGAGTCCAGCCCCGGTCCAGGTCCCAGCGCCGGTCCGGGGCTTGGCGCTGGCCGGGAACCGCTTGCCGGCGGGCATGGTTCCAAGCTTCCGCAGCGCGTCACGGGGCGTGGGAGGATGCGGGAGGCTTAGGAGAAACGGATGCTGGTCTTGGTTTCAGCGTCGCTGACGGGCGGCGAGCGTTCTTGACGGACGAAGCGGGCGTGGCCAGCGGCCACGACGAGCGAGCAGCCGTTTTCCGGGTGTCGGCCCGTCGGCCACCCCTCAAGATCGCGCAGATCCTCGCGGCGGACCTGCGTCGCCAGATCCTCGGCGGCGAGCTCGTCGTGGACCAGCAGCTACCGCGCGAGGCCGAGCTCACCGCGGCCTTCGAGGTGTCCCGGGAGACGCTGCGCGAAGCACTGCGGATCCTGGAGTCGCAGTCGCTGCTGGAGGTCCGGCGCGGGCGGGGTGGTGGCGCGGTCATCCGCCGGCCCGGCCTGGCCGCGGTCAGCCGGTACGTGGCGCTCCTGCTGCAGCTGCGGCGCACGACGCTGGCCCACCTTGAAGAGGCCCGCCTGGTCATCGAGCCGCACGCCGCCGAGCAGCTGGCGCTGCGCTGCGGGCAGGAAGGGCTCGACCACGTCGCGGCGCTGCACGAGAACACCCGAGCGGCCGAAGGCGATCCACTCGCCTTCGCCACCGCGGTCGCGGCGTTCGACCAGGCCGTCACCGACCTGGCGGGCAACCGTTCGATCGCGGTGTTCACCGGCGTGCTGCGCGACATCTACGCAGGTCAGGTCTACGCCGTGGTCGGTACCCCCGACCTGGCGTCGGCCGAGCGGGCGGCCCGCCGCGTCGTCGCCAGCCAGGGCGAGCTGCTGCGGGCCGTGCGTGCTCGCGACGGTGCCCGCGCCAGCCAGGCCTGGAGCGACTATCTGGTCAGCACCAGCAGACTCCAGGTGAGCCGCAGCCGCAGCCGGCAGGTGATCGACGTCGTCCCGCTGTGGCGGGCCCAAAGCGGCTCGGTGGGCAGCGGCGGCTCGGCGAGCAGCGGCGGCTCGGTGGGCAGCGGCGGCTCGGTGGGCAGCGGGCCACCGCAGCGGATGGCCATGGCCGTCGCGACCGAGATCAGGGCGCGGATCGCCGAGGGCCGTCTCGCCGACGGTGCCCGGCTGTCCTCGCTGGCCGACCTCGCCAAGGAGTTCGGCATCTCCCGTCCCACGCTGCGGGAGGCGTTGCGCATCCTGGAGACCGAGTGCCTGATCGAGCTGCGGACGGGGGACCGTTCCGGCCCGCGGATCCGCCATCCCTCGACGAAGGTCGCGGCCCAGCTGGCGGGAACGGCGCTGGAGGCCCGGCAGACGACGCTCGCCGACTTCTTCCGCGCGATGACGGTCATCGAGCCGGCGATGATGGAGCTCGCCGCGTCGAGGATCGACCAGGAGTCACTGGCCACGCTGTGCACCCTGCGGGACGAGCTGGGCAGCTGCACCCGGGACATGCCCCGGTTCGCCGACATCTGGGGCCGGGGCAGCGCGCTCGCCTTCACCGCGACCGGCAATCCCGCGCTCACCGTGATCGCGGAGATCCTCCAGTGGGTGCGCCTCGGCACCGGGGCGGCGCTCACCACCGGGGTTGACGAGGTCTGGGTGGCSACCGCGCAGGACAACGTCCGGCTGTTCGAGGAGGTGGTCGCGGCGCTGGTGGCGGGCGACCCGGCCCGGAGCCGCGCGGCCTGGGCCGCGTGTCTGGAGACCAACGCGCCGTTCATCGAATCGTCCGAGCTGGCGCGGCGCCGGATGACCAGCGAGCCCTTTCCGTCGCCGGCTGCGACTGGCGTCGTCCGGTGACCGTGCGGCGTGAGACGCAGCGGGCTCGGTTGAGCCCTTCCCGTCGGCGGCTCCGACCGGTGGTGTCGCGTGACAGTGCACTGTGAGATGGAGAAGCTCAGTTGGTTCGACTGACCCACGCGGTGTGCCGGCCCACGCCATGGGCCGGCTGGGTAACGACATAACGAGATGGGAGATACAGCCATGAAGGTGTCGATCGATCACGACCTCTGCCAGGGGCACGCCCGCTGTTGGGATATCTGCCCCGAGGTGTTCGAGCTTGACGAGCAGGGCCACGGCTTAGTGGCGGTGCCGGAGGTTCCCCCGGCTCATGAGGCCAAGGCTCGCGAGGCTGCGGAGAACTGCCCGGAGCGCGCGATCACGGTCAGCTGACCGTCTCAGCTGACTTCTCTGCCGGGCGGCGCCGGGTGACTCCTGTATCCCGGACCGCCCGGCGGCCGGTCACCCCGGACCGCCCGGCGGCCGGTCAGGCCGGTCAGGCCGGTGTTGCGCCGGCTGGCTGGCCCAGATGCCCAATCAGGCGACCGGCGGTCGCATTTGGTTGCTCGTCGAGTGGTGTACGCGTCAATCTGCTAGGAGAGGTTGACGAATCAGCGCGCAGGCGCATGTCCGCATCCGACGGGTGCGGGAGTGGCTGACGCAGCGACCGGACTGGCTGTCCGCTCGGGCTGGAAGGCGCGGGCATGGCGAGGGAAGGGCTGACCGTGACGGACGACCTGTACTGKGACCCGTTTGACAAGATCGTCGATGTCGACCCCTACCCCGTGTGGCGGCGGATGCGGGACGAGGCCCCGGTCTACCGCAACGACAAGCTGGACTTCTACGCCCTCTCGCGGCACTMCGACGTCGACGAGGCCCACGTCGATCCCGCGACCTACAGCTCGGCGCACGGCACGGTCCTCGAGCTCATGGGGCCGGAGCCGCTGAGCACCGGACAGATCATCTTCATGGACCCGCCAGCGCACACCCTGCTGCGCGCGCTGGTCTCCCGTGCGTTCACCCCACGGCGGGTCGCTGCCCTGGAAAGCCACATTCGCCAGCTCTGTGCGGAGCTTCTCGACCGGCAGGTCGGCGGCGGTGGGTTCGACTACGTGCAGGACTTCGCCGCACAGCTGCCTTCAATGGTGATCTCCCAGCTGATCGGGGTCAACCCGGAGGACCGGGAGGAGATCCGGCGGACCATCGACCAGACCTTCCACATCGAGGACGGCAAGGGGATGATCAACGACATCTCCTTCGCCGCCCAGATCAAGCTGCACACCTACTTCTCCGAGCAGATCGAGGCCCGGCGCCGCGAGCCGCGCGACGACATGATGACCGGCCTCGCCCAGGCCGAGATCACCACGGCGGAGGGGACCCGTCGGCTGACCACCGCGGAGGCGACCGACTTCACCAACCTCCTCGTCGCCGCCGGGACGGAGACCGTCGCCCGGCTGCTCGGCTGGGCCTGCGACCTGCTGGAGTCGCATCCCGACCAGCGCGCCGACCTCGCCGCCGACCCGTCCGGACTGGCGAACGCCGTGGAGGAGACGCTGCGCTACGAGGCACCGTCGCCGGTGCAGGGCCGCACAACCACCCGGGACGTCGTCCTGCACGGCATCGAGATTCCGGCCCGGTCGCGGATCCTGCTCCTCACCGCCTCGGCGGGCCGGGACGAACGCAAGTACCCCGACGCCGACCGCTACGACGTCCGGCGCCGCTTCGACAGCCATGTCTCGTTCGGCCACGGTCCGCACTTCTGCCTGGGCGCCGCGCTGGCCCGGATGGAGGGGCGGATCGCGCTGGAGGAGACGCTGCGCCGCTTCCCGAACTGGGAGGTCGACCGGGACCGCGCGGTGCGCCTGCACACCAGCACGGTGCGCGGCTACGAGAAGCTGCCCGTCATCGTCTGACCGCCGCCTCGCGGGCGGCTTCGGGCTCGGCTGCGGCTTCGGGCGCCGGGCCGGGTGCGGGGGAGTAGGGCGTGACGGCGCGGATCGCGTGGAGCGTCTCCCGCACCCGCTCCGGGCCGAAGGATGCCGGTGGCGTGAAGGCCACCCTGGTCACCAGGCCGCCCAGACGTTCGGCCAGCCGGCGGGGAAGCTCCTCGGGCGTGGTCACCAGGCCGAACGCGTCGACGACCTGGTCGTCGATCAGCCCGGCCATCTCCACCCATCGGTTCTGCTTCGAAAGCACGGTGAGCTCGGTACCGAGGTCACCCCAGCCGTGCAGCTCCAGCAACGGCCGGTAGGCCGGCGTCGACCCGTAGAAGGCGATCTGGGAGCGCATTCTCTGCACGCCCTCGGTTATCTCCTGGTCGGTTCCGGTCGCCACGAAGCCGCCCGCGACGATCTCGAACCCGTCGAGTGTGCGGCCGGTGAGCTGGCGGCCCCGCTCCAGCGCCGGAATCGTGTGCTCGCGGATCCACCGCGGGCTGGTGAACCAGTGGCACAGAAATCCGTCCGCCACTTCACCGGCGACCTGGGTCATGGCATCCCCGACCCCGGCCAGGAAAACCGGCGGCGGCCCGAACGGGTGCGCCGGTGACACGAAGGCCGGCGGCATCAGCGTGTGCCGGTAGTACTCACCTTCGAACCTGAGCGGAGTGCCGTCGGCCCAGCTCGACCAGATCGCCCGCATAGCCAGGACGAATTCCCGCATCTGCGGCGCGGGCCGCCCCCAGGGCATGGAGAAGCGCCGGGTGATGTGCGCCCGCACCTGCGAGCCGAGGCCAAGCCGCAGCCGCCCGCCGGAAAAGCGGTGCAGATCGTTCGCGGTATAGGCGAGTGACATTGGAGAACGCGCCAGGGCGACCGTGATCGACGTTCCCAGCTCCACCCTGGACGTCGTCTGGGCGGCGAGGGTGAGCGGCAGAAAAGGGTCCTGGTTGACCTCGCCGGCCCAGATTCCGTCATAGCCCGCGTCCTCGGCGGAGCCGGCCCGCGCCACGGCGTCCGCCAGCCCACCGAGAGTGCCGTCGACCTTCACTCGCCGCCCCCTTCAACGCCGCCACGACACATCCTCAACCTGCCGCCGACGCAGGTCAGAGCATCCGGCGGCCCGTCGGTGCCTGGCGGTCGCCCGGAGCCGACGGTGGAGAAGACGGTGGAGAAAACGTAACAGCCGGCCCAGCCCGGGGCATCCGACCGGCCCAGCGCGCGGGGTTCGTGAACCGGTCACCGACGGCTTCGGTTGCGGCGGCCGTCGACCTGTGGTCGTCGGAGTGGAGATCTCATCGTGGAACGGTGCAGGGCCACGCAACAAAGCCCGTTCCGGGACAACACTTCTTCACTTCCGCGCGGCGTGTCGAGGGTGGCCTCCGTGTTCGGTATGTTGGCGGCTGAACGCGGTGGGAGCCGGCTCGGAGCCGGCGATCACCAAGCCCTCATCGTGGAGGTTTCGCATGAAGCGCGCAGGTCTGATCGTCGCGATCCTCGCCCTTGTCGGTGGCGGATTCCTGGTGCGGCGCCAGCGCGGCAGGTAAACGCCCGCCGGCGGGGACTCGCGCCGGGCCCACCGCTTGATCTCTTCGGCATGACGCGGGCGGCACCTAGACTCCGCCGGGTGCGCCAGCCCGATTCCTCTTCCCCGATGTTCGAAGCACTCACTCCTGGCCTCGAACAGGCGGTTGTGGATCTCGCGCGGACGCGGATGAGCCTCGACCCGGTACCCCTGGACGGGAGCGCCACACCCACCGAACTGGCGGAACGGGCCGGGCCGACGGTTACCCCGGACGGCATCGGCGGGCTGGCGGCGCTGCGGGTGTTTGACGAGGTTTTGTCCCGGGCCTGCATTTCGGCTGACCATCCGCGCAATCTCGCCTTCATCCCCGCCGCGCCGACGCGCGCTTCGATTCTGTTCGATCTGGTGGTCGGCGCCTCGTCCATCTACGGCGGGAGCTGGCTGGAAGGCGCCGGAGCGGTCCACGCCGAGAACGAGGCGCTGCGCTGGCTGTCCGAACTGGTCGGATTTCCGGCGGAGGCGGGCGGCGCGTTCGTGCAGGGCGGCACCATCGGCAACCTCTCGGCGCTGGTGGCCGCGCGGCACGCGGCGCGGGCCCGGCGCGCCGCCCGGGGCCTGCCCGCGCCGGCCCGCTGGTCGATTCTGTTCGATCTGGTGGTCGGCGCCTCGTCCATCTACGGCGGGAGCTGGCTGGAAGGCGCCGGAGCGGTCCACGCCGAGAACGAGGCGCTGCGCTGGCTGTCCGAACTGGTCGGATTTCCGGCGGAGGCGGGCGGCGCGTTCGTGCAGGGCGGCACCATCGGCAACCTCTCGGCGCTGGTGGCCGCGCGGCACGCGGCGCGGGCCCGGCGCGCCGCCCGGGGCCTGCCCGCGCCGGCCCGCTGGAGCTTCCTGTGCGGATCCGAGGCGCACTCGTCCCTGCGGCAGGCCGCCGAGGTGATGGATGTCGACGCGGTCTTCGTCGCGGCCGACGACGACGGACGGCTGACCGGCCAGGCGGTCGCGGCGGCCCTCGGTGCCCTGGGCACCCGGGGCCCGGGCCCGCCTGGCAGCCGGGGCGCAGCAACCGGGACCGGCGGCGACTCCGGGGTGTTCGCCGTCGTCGCCACCGCGGGCAGCACCCAGTTCGGCGTCGTCGACGACATCCGCGGAATCGTCGACGCTGCCCGTCCACACGACCTGTGGGTGCATGTGGACGGCGCCTACGGCCTCGCGGGCGTCGCCGCCCCCTCGACCCGCCATCTCTTCGACGGCGTCGGCGACGCCGACTCGTTCATCGTCGACCCGCACAAATGGCTGTTCGCTCCGTTCGACGCGTGCGCGCTGGTCTACCGCGACCCGGCCGCGGCGCGGGCCGCCCACGCCCAACAGGCGGGCTACCTGGAGGTCCTCGACCGCGACAGCCCGTGGAACCCGTCCGACTACCAGATCGGGCTCTCCCGGCGGGTACGCGGCCTGCCGTTCTGGTTCTCCCTGGCCGCCTACGGCACCCGTGCCTACAGCCGGGCCGTGGAGGGCTGCCTCGCGACCGCCCGGGCGGCGGCGGACCGCATCCGGGAGCTGCCCTATGTGGAGCTGGTGCGCGAGCCGGAGCTTTCGGTCGTCGTGCTGCGCCGGCTGGGATGGTCCGCGGAGGACTACCACCGCTGGACGACGTGGCTGCTCGGCAGCGGGCTGGGCTTCGTCACCCCCACCGTCCACAACGAGGAGACCGTGACCCGCTTCGCGATCGTCAATCCCCGCACGACGCCGGACGACATCGACCGGATTCTCGCGACGATGTCCGACGGCCGATGAAAGCCACCGGTCGGTGGCTCCCGCACGTGTGGCCGATCCCGAGCTTCAGGCAGCCGCCTGCCGCCGAACAAGATCTGAGAAATCCGGTCGCCAGGATGACGAAAATCCTTGGATCTTCGGGAGGGTAGGCGCGATAACAGGTGAATCCGGGTCACCGACCAGACGGGCCGGGCCTCCGGACCGTATGTCCGGAAGCCCGGCCCTGGTTTCTCGCCGGTTATTACCTCAGGCGGTTTTCTGCGCCGTCAGGTCAGTTCCCGACCGTGTACCGCTTGTTGCGGAACCGCGGCTTCTCCACCTCGTCGATGACGGCGAGCGCGAAGTCCTCGTACGAGATTCCGATGTTGCCCTGCGCGTCCACAACCGGGCGGTCGCTCGCGGTGCGGTACGCGTCGCGGCGGCGGCCCGGGCCGAAGTTCCGCGGCGGCGGGGCGATGCTCGACCACTTCACGCTGCCCTTGGCCGCGCGCAGCACGTCGAGCGCGTCGGCCTGGTCCAGAGCTTCCTTGCGCTCGGAGGCGGGGAAGTCCTTCGTGTCGAGAATCCGCTCGCCGTCGGTGTTCTCCAGCAGCCCGCCGCTGGAGACCTGAATGACCGCGGGAGCCTTGTTGCCGAGCTTTCCGGCGACGTCGACGATCGCGCGGGCGGCGTTCGCGTGCTCGGGGCGGGCGGACCCGGTCAGCGCGACGACGACGACGTCCGCGTTCTGCGCCTGCTTCTGAATGACGTCACGGGAGGTGACGTCCCCGGCGACCGCGTTGGCCTGCCGGGAGATTCCGTTCAACGAGTTCTTGTCCTGGTCGACCGCCGTGACCTCGTGGCCGCGCTTGACGGCCTCGGCGACGATGGACTGACCTACCTGACCACCGGCACCGAGTACAACGATCCTTGCCATTCCTGACCTCCGGATTCGGTTACGGAGCCACCGTGGAAAATCGATCCGCTGGATGATGTGCAACAGCGGCATGGTCACGGTTGTTTACCTTGCGCATCGACTATGACACGCTCCGGAGTCGACGCAACTCGAGCACCTTGCGCGGTCGGGCCAACCGACGTGTCCTCTGACGGACGCCGTCGCGGCGACCGCCGGCCGCCGCGAGTCGCGTCGCCGGCGGTCGGCGCCGCTGCCCCGAAGCGGTTCTCGGCGGAGCCAGCGCCTCCTGCTACGACCCGCTCAGCCTGCTGGGCCCGCTCACTCGCGGCCTTGGGATTCGTCCGGCATGGCGGCGTGGCCGCGGTCGTTGGTGATCGCTCGCAGCATCAGCGTCAGCCACCGGCGCCGAGCCGGTTCCGGCAGGTCCTCGGATGGCGTGCCGCTCAGCAGAATGACCAGGTCGGAGGCGGTGACGTCGGGTCGGAGCGCACCCTCGGCGTGTGCTGCGGCGACGATCAGCTCCAGTCCGCCGTAGGCGCGCTGTGACATCTCGGGCGGCGCCTCGACGCCGAGCCGGGACAGAACCGCCTTCACCGCCCGGTCACGTCCGGCGGCCTGGCTCATCCGCTCGGCGAGCAGGGCCAGCTCGACGACGGCGCTCGACCCGGCGTTGATCCGGGCGACGGCCTCGTCGAGCGCCTGGAACATCCGCGACGCCTGTTCGTCCAGGATCGCCGCCAGCAGGTCGGCCTTGGTCGGAAAGTGCCGGTAGACGGTTCCGACAGCGACGCCAGCCTCGCGAGCGACGTCGTCCATCCCGACGTCGGCGCCTCGCACCGCCATCTGCTCGCGGGCCGCTCTGAGGATGCTGGCGCGGTTGCGTACGGCGTCGGCGCGCGGGCGACCCGCGCCGAGTGTCGACATCGGCCTTCCTCCCGTTCCCCGCAGCACCGTACTACCAGGCCATCAGGCCGGTTCTCGCGCGCGTGGTCCAACAGTGACCCACGGTCGAGGAAGCTGTGTTCCGCAGACCTAACATGAGATATTGTTCATGTTACTGTCGACGACATCGACGCTGGTACCAATAACAGGATGCCTGTCGCAGATCTTAGGTGCGTGAAATGTGAGCCAACCTCTCACTTGTTGCTGCTGGGGCGAGCGCCGGGCTCGGTCCGGCGACGACCTGTCGCCTRCCGCGCCGAAACCGCGAGCCGACCGTCCGAGCTCAGGCGCAACAACCCAAGCCAGGAGGCCTCCTCATGTCCGCCCTCGCCCGGTGGTGCGTCCGGCACCGGCTTCTCGTCGTCCTGATCTGGATAGCCGCAACCGTCGGCCTGGCGTTCGGGTCGCGGGCGGCCGGTACCGACTACGACAACAACCTCACGCTGCCGGGCACCGAGTCGAAGCAGGCACTCGACCTGCTGGCAGGCGCTGCTCCCGACATCTCCGGCGCGAGCGACACGATGGTCTGGCAGGTCGAGTCCGGCCGCGTCGACGACCCGCAACCGCGCCGACGCGTGGCACAGGCGTTGGCGGAGATCGCGAAAGTCCCTGAGGTCGGCGCGGTCGACACCCCGTACACGCCAGCCGGGGCGGGCCAGATCAGTGCGGACGGCCGCACCGCCTACGCGACGATCACCTACACCCGGCAGGCGAGCCACCTCGACGCCGACAACATCGAAACAGTGGTGGAGATCGCCGAGAGCACCCGGACCGACGGCCTCGCCGTCGAGCTGGGCGGACCGGCGGTGCAGACCACCCTGGCCCCGTCGGCGCACCTGTCCGAGCTGGTCGGCATTCTCGCGGCCGCGGTCGTGCTCTTCATCGCCTTCGGTTCGGTGCTGTCCATGACCGTGCCGCTGATCAGCGCGGTCGCGGCGCTCGGCGCGGCGAGCCTGAGCATGGGCCTGCTCAGCCACCTGTTCAGCATCGCCAACCTCGCACCCACCCTCGGCGCGCTCATCGGCCTCGGCGTGGGCATCGACTACGCGTTGTTCATCATCACCAGGCACCGCAACGGCCTGATGGCCGGCAGGTCGGTGGAGGAATCGGCCGTCACCGCGATGGACACGGYGGGCCGCGCCGTACTCTTCGCCGGATCCACCGTGATCATCGCGATGCTCGGGATGTTCGTCCTCGGCCTGAGCTTCCTCAACGGCGTCGCCGTCGCTGCGGCGCTCACGGTCCTGTTCACCATGCTCACCGCGGTCACCCTGCTCCCGGCGATGCTCGCGGTCGTCGGGCGGCGTGCCCTCGGCCGACGGGAACGCCGCGATCTGGAGCGCACCGGCCCGCGGCCCGAGGCCGACCTGGCTGGTTTCTGGACGCGCTGGTCGCATCTGGTCCAACGGCGATCCCGGGCACTCACGCTGGTCGCGGTGGCCGTCCTGGCAGTCCTGGTCATACCGTTCTTCGCGATCCGGCTCGGCAGCTCCGACGCCGGAAACGCTCCCGCCGGCACAACGACCCGCAAGGCCTACGACCTGCTCGCGGCAGGCTTCGGGCCGGGGTTCAACGGCCCGCTGCTGCTCGTCGCGGAGGTGCCCACCAGCGAGGACGAGCGGGCGCTGAGCGCGCTGGCACAACGACTGTCGCGAACTCCGGGGGTCGCGAAGGTCGCGACCTCACCACGGCTGCCAGGATCGCGGGTCCAGACGATCCAGGTGACGCCGACGACGTCGCCGCAGTCCGAACAGACGTCGCAGCTCATCAGGAACCTGCGCGACGAGGTGGTTCCGACGGCCGAACGAGGTACCGGCCTGCGGGTCCACGTCGGTGGCGAGACGGCGATCAACGACGACTTCGCCGACCTCCTGGCCGAGCGGCTGACCTGGTTCGTCGCCGTCATCGTCGTCCTGGGCTGTCTGCTCCTGCTGCTGGCGTTCCGCAGCGTCGTCGTCCCGCTGACCGCCGCTGTCATGAACCTGGTCGCCGCCGCCGCGGCCTTCGGCGTCATCGTGGCGATCTTCCAGTGGGGCTGGGGCTCGGAGCCGCTAGGCCTCGGCGAAGGGCCGGTGGAGCCGTTCCTGCCGGTGCTGATGCTGCCGGTGCTGTTCGGTCTCTCGATGGACTACCAGGTGTTCCTCGTCAGCCGGATGCACGAGGAATGGCTGCGCTCAGGGGACAACCGGCGGGCCGTCATCGTCGGCCAGGCCGCCACAGGCCGGGTGATCACCGCCGCCGCGGCGATCATGATCGCGGTGTTCGCTGCGTTCGCCGCCGGCGGCGAACGCGTGATCTCCGAGTTCGGCGTCGGACTGGCCGCCGCGGTGGCACTGGACGCCTTCGTCCTGCGGACCATCCTGGTACCCGCCGCGATGCACCTGTTCGGCCGGTCCAACTGGTGGCTGCCACGCCGGCTCGAAGCCCTGCTCCCCAACCTCTCCGTGGAAGGCCCGCACAGGAAACAACCTGCACCGCCAACACCCCTTGGGACGACAGCGGAACCGCAGCCTGCACACACCGACGCCCAGACCGTCAGCCACTCTCCCTGAACATGCCCCGACCCGCTCCTCGATCCGCGACCGCAGAGCGAGCCCCTCCAGAGGGGTGGGCACACGTCAGGTACCGGTGCCACGGGCTTTTCGGGTCGGGGGGTTTCGGGGGGCCCGCCCCCGGCAGACATAACCGAACCGACCAGGCCCACCCCTCAGGGGGTGGGCACACGTCAGGTACCGGTGCCACGGGCTTTTCGGGTCGGGGGGTTTCGGGGGGCCCGCCCCCGGCAGACATAACCGAACCGACCAGGCCCACCCCTCAGGGGGTGGGCACACGTCAGCCATCGGAGCGGTGGAGGTGGGATTTGAACCCACGGAGGGGTTGCCCCCTCACACGCTTTCGAGGCGTGCGCCCTCGGCCACTAGGCGACTCCACCGCGGGTTAGCTTACGCGATGTCGTCCCGGTTCGGTTCACCGGGGTGGGTGGAGCTTCGGGCGCCCCGCCGTCCGGTCCCGCTCGCCTGCCACGGTCGGGTCTGTGGGCGGGTGGTCGGGGTGCGTGGTTGGTGGGGCGCGGACCGGGCTCAGCCCGGCCGGTCCGTCCCGTCGCGGGGGCGGCGCTGGGTGCGGCGGCCGTCGAAGAAGGCGGCGAGCTGGTCGGAGCATTCCTGCGCGCGGACGCCGGAGATGACCTCGGGGCGGTGGTTCAGCCGCCGGTCGCGGACGACGTCCCACAAGGAGCCCACGGCGCCGGCCTTGGGGTCGACCGCGCCGTACACGACGCGGTCGACTCGGGCGAGTACCAGCGCGCCCGCGCACATGGTGCACGGCTCCAGGGTCACGACGAGGGTCGTCCCGCCCAGCCGCCAGGCTCCGAGCTCGGCGGCGGCGTGGCGCAGGGCGATGACCTCGGCGTGCGCGGTGGGGTCGCCGACGGCCTCGCGGGCGTTGTGCCCGCGGCCGAGGATCCGCCCGTCCGCGGCGACGACGACCGCGCCGACCGGGACGTCCCCGGCCGTCTCGGCCAGCGCCGCCTCGGCCAGCGCGAGCCCCATCAGATCGTGGTAGACGCCCGGCCCGGACGGCGGCGCCCCGCCGTCCGCGGCCCGGGCCGCCCCGCCCGCAGGACTCGCCGCCCCTGCCGGGACGTCAGCCACGGGCGTCGTCGAAGATCTCCCCGGCGCCGGCCCGCTCGCTGATGGCGCTGATCACGTCGGCGGGCAGCATGCCCTCCTCGGCGATCAGCTCGAGCAGCGCCTCGGCCGGCGTCCCCAGATCGGCGAGGAGGTCGAGGTCGCCGACGGGCGACGCCTGGCCGACGGGGGTGTCCTCGTCGGAGTCGTCGTCGCTGTCGAACCCCGCCATGGACGGAAGCGCGTCCGCGAAGAGGCGCTCGGCGTGATCCGAGGTCAACAGGACCCGGCGGTCCGAAAGGAAGACCTTCGGGTCGGGATCCCGCGCGGTGATCCGCACGATGGCGAGGTACTCGTCGTCCTCCTCGACGAACGCGATGACGGTGCCGGAGGAGAGGTCGTGCATGGCGTCGACGAGCGAGTCGAGATCCTCCATGTCGGCGATGTGGAGGTCGTGTGCCGTCCACCGTTCGCCGTGCTGGGCGATCGCTATCCCCTTGGTGCTCACTGGCTGTCCTCACGTCCCTTCCCGCCGGGTCTGGGCGTGCCCTCATGGGGCCCGCTGGCCTGCCGACCCGGGGTGATGCCGTATCCCTTCTGTGATTCTCACCGCTGGGTGCCCTACTCATCCATCAGGGGCCGCGCCTTCCTACTCATGAGTGCACCGTGACCGCGTGGCCGCGGGGCGAACGTGCCTCGCGTGGGCCTCACATGTGCCTCGGTGGACGGGCTCGACCCACGTCAGGTGATTCCCCTACCTGGGCAAACTCGTGCGAAGGACACGCGGTGCGCGGTCGCGGACAGGGCGGGGACAGGGCGGGACACGGTGGAAACAGGGGCAGAGCGCAGGGCCCGCATCACGCCCGCGCGGGCGCATGGCACTCTTGAGACGCGATGACGACACCCCTGCCACGCCGGCTCACAGCCCGTACCCAGCTTGCGCTCGCGGCCGAGCGGTTGGCGTCGGGTACGTCCCGCCGTCTGGGCCGCGGCTCCGGTGAGATGATCGGCGGAAAGATCGCCCTGCGGATCTCCCCGGGCGCGCTGGCCGAGGTCGGCTCCAACCGCCCGACGGCCTGCGTCTCGGCCACCAACGGCAAGACGACCACCACCAGGCTGCTGGCCCGCGCACTGGGCACGCTGGGCCCGGTGAAGTCGAACGGCGGCGGCGCGAACATGGCGCCCGGCGTGATGACCGCGCTGGCCAGGCCGCCGTACGACTCTCCCGCGGCCCTGGAGGTCGACGAGATCTGGCTGCCGAAGGTGGCGCGGGCGATCCTGCCGCGGGTGGTGCTGCTGCTCAACATCTCGCGTGACCAGCTCGACCGGTCCAACGAGACCCGCCGGATCGCCGCGATCTGGCGCGAGCTGGGCGCCGAGCTGCGCGACACGGTCGTGGTGGCGAACGTCGACGACCCGCTGGTGGCCTGGGCGGCGATGACCTGGTCACGCCAGGTGTGGGTGTCGGCCGGCCAGAACTGGACCGCGGACGCGATGGTCTGCCCGCAGTGCGCCAGGCTGCTGCACCGCAACGCCGCCGGCTGGTGGTGTGAGTGTGGCCTGGCCAGGCCTGAGCCGATCGTCTCGGTGGCCGGCCTCGGTGAGCTGATGTGGTTCGGCCGGCGCATCCCCGCCCGTATCGACCTGCCGGGGCGGGTCAACCTCGCGAACGCGGCGATGGCCGCCGCGGCCGCGCGCGAGTTCGGCGTCGAGGTCGAGGACGCGCTCGCCGCGATGCGGGGTATCGGCGACGTCCAGGGCCGCTACCAGGAGGTGCCGCTGGGCCAGGACGGCCATCAGGCCCGCCTGCTGCTGGCGAAGAACCCGGCCGGCTGGGTCGAGATGATGGAGCTGCTGAACTCGGCGCCGCCGCGGCCGGTCGTGATCGACTTCAATTCGCAGACGGCGGACGGGCGTGACCCGTCCTGGATCTGGGATGTGCCCTTCGAGCGGCTCTCCGGCCGCCAGGTGCTCGTCACCGGGGGCCGCAAGGAGGACATGAGCGTGCGCCTGGCCTATGCCGAGGTTCCTCACAGCGTCCATGCCGACGCCGAGGCCGCCGCCGCGGCGGCGAACGACAAGGTGGTGGACGTCGTCGCGAACTACACGGCGTTCCGCGACCTGCTCGTGCGGACCACCCGGTGATCCGCCCCTCGGCGACCCGGATCGCGCTGATCTATCCGGAGCTGCTCGGCACCTACGGCGACGGTGGCAACGCGATCGTGCTGGCCCAGCGGCTGCGCTGGCGTGGGCTGCGGGCGGAGATCGTGGAGGTGCCGGCCGGTGAGGTGGTGCCGGCCGATTGCGACATCTACCTGCTGGGCGGCGGTGAGGACGAGCCGCAGGTGCTGGCCGCCGACGGCATGCGCCGCAACCGCTCGCTGCTGCGCGCCGTGTCCGGCGGCGCGGCCGTGCTGGCCGTCTGCGCGGGCTACCAGGTGATCGGCGCGACCTTCCCGGCGGGCAACGGCCAGATCCACGACGGGGTCAACCTGATCGACGTCGAGACCCGCCGTTCCTTCGAACCACCGGACGTCCCGCCGCCGCCGCGCGCGGTCGGCGACATCGTGGTGGAACCGAGCCCCCAGCTGGGCCTGCCGACGCTCTACGGCTATGAGAACCATGGCGGGCGCACCCGCCCGCTGCCGGGCTTCCGCGGCATCCCGCTCGGCACGGTCCGGGTCGGCGTCGGGGACGGGACGCCCGCCCGCACCGATGGTGTCGTCGACGGGAAGGTCATCGGCACCTACCTGCACGGGCCGGTGC
Source organism: Frankia sp. CcI49 (assembly GCF_001983215.1). Lineage (NCBI taxonomy): Bacteria > Bacillati > Actinomycetota > Actinomycetes > Frankiales > Frankiaceae > Frankia > Frankia sp. CcI49. Next base: position 15,489 of record NZ_MOWP01000034.1, on the reverse strand, counting down.
TGGCGCAGAACCCGGCCCTGGCCGACCTGCTGCTGACCTGGGTGCACGGCCCGCTGGCGCCGCTGGACGGCCCGCGTGAGGTGGGCATCCTGCGTGACGCCAGAGCTCACGCGCTCGCGGAGGGCTGAGCACACCCGCGCCGGTGGCCGGCAGTCGCGGGGGCGGCGGGGTGGCGTGATGGTCGTCCGGGCGTTGTCCCAGGCGTCGTCCGGCGCTTCCGGCGTCGTCCTGAACGGGTCTGCCGGGACGCGCTGCTTCGAATCAGGCGATTTCCGGGCGTGGGGTGTGGTTCGGTTGCATCGTGGCGTCGAATCCCCTTGCCGGTTGGTGGGGCAAGAACAAGAGAAACGTGATCATCATTGGCGTCGTGCTGGTGGTCGTCTGGTGGCTGGCCGCGGGACGGGGCCATCCAAAGGTCGAAAAGGCGACCATCCCGGACAGCTATCCCTCGGCCGGCCGGGAACTGCTCGTCCAGGCGCCTTCTGATCCGGGCGACCCGTTGCCGTTGGTAATCATCCTGCACGATGACAATTCGGATGCGAAGACGTTGGAAGAGGGGAGCAAGGTGTCCTCGCTGGCGAATCGCAAGGATCTCGCGCTCGCTTTCCCGGAGGCCGTCGCCGGAACCTGGCGACTGGACGACCCGAAAGGCGCGGACGTGCAGTACCTGAGCGACGTCGTGCGCTATATGGACGAGAAGCGGTCCGACATCGACCTGGACCGGGTGTACCTCTGGGGCATGGGCGAGGGGGCCCGGCTGGCGCTGCTCGCGGCCTGCACCTCGGCGACGCCCATCTACGCCGCGGTCGGCGTGGTGGGGCAGTTCGACACCGAGCCCGGGCCGACCTGCGACAACGTCACGCCGCATGGCCGGTTCGCCGAGACCGAGTGGGACAAGGGCGTCACGGACGCCCTGTGGAAGTTCTCCCGCGACCTGCACCGGACCGTGTGACAGACAGTCCGGCTCGACGAGACGGGTGGGACGAGGGTGGGTGCGACGAGGACGGGTGTGGGGTGCGGGGTCGGCCCCGCATCTGACTCCATCGGCCCCGCATCGGCCGCCACGTCATACTCCAGCCGAGTTGCTCTAGTTGCAAAGAACTAGTCACTTAGCTCGGATGTCCGGCGGCGGCCGAGGATGTCGCGGAGCCGCTGGCCAATTCGGGTCTTGCGGATCCGGTGAAGGTTGGATCGGCAGGCCTGCCGGTCTTGCCTCTCGGCTGGCTCCAGGGGCGCCGGAGGTGCTGCCTCCGGCCGTCGGCGCCGATTTCCTGTTCGGGCCCCGACCGTGATCCCGGTGAGGAGTCACGGTCGGGGCCCGCGTGGCCTGTCGGCGTCGCCGGGAGGGGGGTAACGGCGTCGACAGGCCACAAGGAGGCCGGGTGGCGGAGGGTCCGCTGGCCGCCGGTCCAATGGGGGGGGGATCGGAACGGCGACCAGCGGAGTCCGAGGCCTTCCGGCCGGATGGACGTCAGATGGGGGGGGATCTGACGTCCATCCCACCGGAAGGATCTACGATCTGCGGATCCGGGTGGGTGGCGCGTGTGGTTCTGTTTTGTTTATGCGGCAGGTGTTGATGCCCGATGGTCGCATTCTGGACGGTTTGCGCCGCATCTACACCGCTTATGCCGAAGTAGAATGATGTCGCAACGGCCTAAGTGCTGGAAGTGTCGAGACGGTCACGCGGCGAGCGCGAGTCGCGCGGCGTCAGGCACTTCCTGGCGGTGCGGGCTACGGGGCGTGCTCGCAGGTCTGCGGAAGGTGAGGCTGCGGTCCGGTGCAGGGGACCACACATCGGATCTGGTGACCGCCGGGCCGGAGTCAATCCCGACCAACGCCGACCCGGCGGCGGGAGCCGGGCGCGACCGGAGGGGGAGATCGCGCGGCGGCTCGTTCCGAGGACAGGGCGATCCGTGCTGCCCCGTCAGTGCGTGCGGCTTATCAGGTGAACAGGGGGGAGCCCGGAGCCAGCCGGCAAAGCAAGGTGGGCCGGCCGGTACTCACGGTGCTCAGGCGACGCGGCCGACCAGGTACGAAGTGGTGTAGATCGTCTGCAGCTTGACGACATCGCCACTGTGCGGGGCGACCCACATCTTGCCGTCGCCGGCGTAGATACCGACGTGGTAGATGTTGCCCGGGGTGCCGAAGAAGATCAGGTCGCCGGGGGCCTTGTTGTACTGGGAGATGTGCGTGGTCGCCGCGTACTGCTGGTCCGTCGTGCGGGGCACGCTCTTGCCGAGCTGCTTGTAGACGTACTGCACGAGCCCGGAGCAGTCGAACGAGTTCGGGCCTTCCGCGCCGTAGATGTACGGCTTGCCGGCCTGGAGCGATGCCAGGTAGACGGCCTTCTCGCCGATCGTGTTCGCTCCGACGTTCACGCTGACGACGGGCGTCTCGACCTCGACGGTCGAGCGGACGGCCTGACGGGAGGCCTGCGCCGGCACGGGGGGGCGAACCGTCAGGGTGGCGTCGTTCTCGGAGTGGGCGGACTGCAGCGAGTCCGTACCATCGAAGATCGCCGTGACGTTGGTGGTCGTCAGGACTCGGGCCGTGTAGGAGGCCTGGCCCCGGTCGTCCGTGGTGAGGTGCAGGAAGGTCGCCCACCCGGTGGGCAGCTTGACCTGGACCTTGATGAGCTGGTCGGCCAGCGGGGCCTTGGTCTGCTCGTCGTAGAGCGAGAAACCGATGTTGACCGGCTCGTTCGCGTTGACGGTGACCTCGGGGTTGGTCACCCGCAGGCCCACGTCGACCTTCGAGGAGAGGGTCGGCGCGGAGATGTCGGTGGTGGCGTCGAGCACGGTGGTGGACCCACTGCCGGCCACGGACGCAACCTGGATGGCCCCGTCGACGGCCAGTCGCGAGCCGATCTGCGTCGCGAGGGTCATCGGGGCGGTGTTCGACGCCTCATCAAACGCAGCGTCCGCGTTGGTGTCCGGAGCACATCCGGCGAGCGCGACCCCGGAGACTGCCACAGTCCCGGTGGTGACGGCGGCCACAGCTCGGGCCCTGGCTCTTGCTCGACTCGACGCCGTGGGGGCTGACGGTGCCCGGTGGCGGCCGCGGCCTTCCTGCTGCCGGCGTCTCTCGGTATCAAGCTGCACGCTTTGCGCAGACAACGTTGCGTTCCTTCCCGTACGCCTGCGAGGTGAGCTGTCGGGTTCGGGCTGGGCTGCCCGGTCCGTCGCGCGACCTTCGTGCGATGGACTTCACCCCTAGACCCGCACCACTACTTGGTGCCGGTCGGTGGAGGTGGGTCCCCCGCTCCTGCCCGAGGTGACGACTCGGAGGGGACACCGGGGCCGCGGGCAGGATTCGGCGTTCGGCCCGGTGTTGTCGTGACGTCGCAAGCGAGACTAGTCCACACGGATGGTGTGGGTAAACACTAGTCCCCCCCAACTACACCGAGTGTGCAAAGAAGTGCCCCTTGCGGGAGCGCATCTGCCCAGGTCAGAGGGGGTGCTGAGCTTCACGTCACGTTTTTGGACGGCCACACGAGGATCACGGACAAACACTTTAGGTGACGAGAAGTTCCGAACTGGCGGCCCGCAACAGACGCCGGAGCGGGCCGTGAAGCACGGCCACGGAGGGGTGCGGCTCGGCGCGGACGGCGGCTCGGCGTGGACGGGCCGGCTCGGCGTGGACGGGCCTGCCCAGGGGAACGGTTGTTYGGCGCGGACGGCCGGCTCAGCGCGGACGGCCGCTCCGGCGGCTCAGGAACCCGGAGTTGTGGAGCACCTGCAGCTCGATCGCGAGCTGTGTCACCTCGGGCGGAAGAGTGCGGTAGCTGCTCTGCATGGCCTCGACGGCCGCGCGCGCGTGCTCGGCGAGATCGTCCAGAGCCTGCTGGCGTTGACGCATCCGGGCTCGCTCCTCCTGGAGCGTCCGGACCGTGTCCTCCTGCCACTGCCTGGTGCGAATGATGTGCTCGCCGGCGTCCGCGGCCTGGCGCTCCGCGTCCTCCAGCCGGCTGAGCAGCGCGTCCAGAGCCTCCAGGCGGCTGGCGAGCTCGGCCATCAGATCGCCGCGGCCGGGCAGGAGCGAGAGCTCGTGTCGCCTCGGCTGGGGGTGCGTCATGGCTGACTCCGGCCGCGGCCTGCGGTGCGGGCCTGCTGGAGGGGCGTCGTGATCTGGGCGGAAGGCAGCCTGGAGGCGCACCATCGCCCCGCTCTCGACCATCGCCGAAGTTCCGACACGGTTGGTTACGTTAGTCGACGCATGGGATTTTAGGCGTGCGGTCGGCAGGATCCGGCACATAGTCAACGGACGACGGCGCGCGTCGAGGCCACCAGACGGGTGTCGACCAACGGATGCACCCGACTGGATGGATCATCATCGGTTGCCGTGTGATCCAGCGATCGGAGATCTCCGTGTCGACAACGGAAGGTTTCGGATGTGACGGAGCGAAGCGGCGGGCGAGTGGCTTGCGCCGTTCTGGCCACTGGATGCCATCCGACTGATCGTCACAATAAGTGATGTGGCTTGTGGCCTGTGATCGATCGCGACGACCGTCATGGCCCCGTGGCATGGGCGGGGTGCGGGTGGCGATGGCCGGGAGCCGCGATCGTGGCTGATGCCCGGTCATCGTCATCATCAGTGTGCAGCCGATCCGTGTGGATGTGTCGGTGGATCCGGATGGCGCCGTGTGGAGCAAGTATGTGAACCGGTTTTGGACGGTTTCCTAAGAATAGGATCCTGTCGTGCAACAACATCGATCAAGGCCGGTTAGTCGGGTGGACCTGGCTGGGATCGCCGTTGGCGGACGAGCCCGGGCTGCCCAGCCGAATTCGCTCGCCCGGATCCGCCGCTTCTCGGGATTTTTGCCACCCGCGCCCTGGCGACCACAGATCTCAGATCTCAGATCTCGTCCGGCGGCAGTGGCGGTCACGGCGGCGGCTCGAGGCCGCGGTTCGCGGAGTCGAAAACTGCGGCTGTTCTCGCGACCATAATCCTCAGGTCCCCTCCGGCGGTGGTGGCGGGCGTGGTGGCAGCTCGAAGCCGCGGTTCGAGGAGTCGAGGATTGCGGCTGTTCTCGTGACCGCAATCCTCAGACCCTGCCCGGCAGCTACGGCCGGGCTCGCGGGCGGCCCCGTGGCCGAGGAGATCGCCCGCCCCCCGCACTGTCACCACCAGCGGCAACCGCCAGATCCCACCGGCGAACCTGCGGCGATCGTCAGAAATCCCCGGCGCGATCCGCGACGGGCTCACCGGGCCATGTTTTCGTCTGCCCAGATGCTTGCGGCGTGTGTCGGGCAACGCTGATCAGTTTGGCCGACGGCGGCGCGGTAAACAGCCGGGGCGGTTTGCCCGGATCTCTCGGCATTGCTGTGCGCGGCAGCTGCCGCCCCGCGCCACGGCGGCCCGCGGCTGTCGGGTGACCTGCTCGACGCTGCTCTTCCCGGCGGGGAAAGAGATCGGCCCGCCGCTGGGAGGTAAGGCTTTCGTCGGTCGGTCCACCTGCCCGTTGCGGCAGTTCGGCGCGGCGGTTCGGCGCGCGACTTCGCACCGGCACGGACGGAAGACCCGTCCCGGCGGATTGTCCGTGCTGCGATGGTCGGTGTCGGATCTGATCATCGGTACCGGCCACGGCGGTTGGGTTCTTGGGCGCGCGATGAGATGGTCGAGTTGGGGGGATTGTGCCGCCGGGCGGGAGATCGGCGGGAGGGAACCGGACGGGCGCCGCGTGGCCGTGATGTCGACCTGCCCCATGGTCGCCGCCGGCGGATGGATCAGGCCGAGGGCCTCCGGTGGCCGTACGGCCACCCTCGTCGTGTCGCAGGGTAATCGCGACTCGCGGCTCGATGATCGAGACAGGTGACGCTGCGCGCCGGTCGACCGACCCGGCGGTCGACGACGTCCCGGCGGAGCCGGCACGGCCGGCGGGGCCGTGCCGGCGAACCCGACCGGGGGCACGGCGCGGCGACGGGGCTGCCCCGACGGGTGGGCCCGACCGAGCCCGTCCTGACCCGTCCAGGGCCGACCAGGGCTGGCCAGGGCCGACCAGGGCTGGCCAGGGTCTGCGGGCCACCGGCGATCAAGGATCGTTTTGCCCGTAGGGTGACCGCATGGCTGCCGTGGCGGACGACACATCGGACACCCCGAACGAGGCTGACGCGGTCACCGAGGCCGCCGCGGTTGCTGGAACCGCCGCGGTGGCGCTGGACGCGCCGATCACAGCTGTTGTCGTCTACCCCACCGCCGCCAGGGTGACCCGTCGAGGCCCACTCGATCTTTCCGCGCTGCCGGAGGGCGTGACCCGGGTCGAGGCGGTCGTGGGCGGCCTGCCCATCGGCCTCGACGAGAACTCGGTGCGGGTGGGCGGGACGGGCCCGGCCCGGGTACTGGGTGTGCGGGTGGTGTCCCAGGCGCGGGCGACAACGGATGCCGGTGCCCTGGCAGACCTGCGTGCCCGTCAGGACGAGCTGCGCGCGCTGCTGGCCGAGATCGGCGACGAGGACGAGACCGAGCGGGCCCGCCGCACCTTCCTCGACGTCGCCGCGCGGGTGGGGGCGGGCGCGCTGGCCCGCGGCTGGGCTGCCGGCAGCGGACGTCCGGCCGGCCCAGGGGACGTCGATGCCGCCGGCCAGCTGGTCTCCGTCGGCGATGCGTTCGCGGCACAGATCGCCGGTGTGCACGCGCGTCGGCGGGAGCTGGCCAGGCGGCGGGAGGAGGCGGAGAAGGAACTGACGATGATCGGCCGGCTGATCGAGTCCCGCGGGGCGAAGCCGGTGCCCGACACCCGCGCGGTCCTCGTCGATCTGGAGCTGCCCGCCGATCTGGAGCTGCCGGCGGACAGCGACACCGCCGCGGAGATGGCGGAGATGGAGGTCTCCTACCTGGTCGGGTCGGCCTCGTGGGTGTCCGGCTACGACGCGCGGCTGGAAGGCGAGCGGGTGACGCTGACCTGGTTCGCGATGATCAGCCAGCGCACGGGTGAGGACTGGCCCGCGACCGATCTTCGACTGTCGACCGCCCGTCCCGCCAGCGGATTCAGGCTTCCCGAACTGGACCCGCAGTTCGTCGACATCCGGCGTACGCCGGAGTCCGTACACATCCGGGGGGCGCTCGCGGCGCCGGGCGGGGGCCCGGTGCTGGTCGGCGGCATGCCCACCGAGGCGGGCGCCGCGATGCCACTCGCCGCGGCGCCTCGGCGGGCGCCCGTACCGGCGCCGCCGATGGCCGCCGCCACGGCGGTGCTGGAGTCGGCGGGCGCGGCGTCCACCTACCGTCCCCCGCGCCCGGTGGCCGTGCCCGCTGACGGCGACCCGCATCGTGCGACGGTGGCCGTGATCGAGCTCGACGCGGTTCTCGACCACCTGACCGTCCCGAAGCTGGCCGCGGAGGCCCATCTGCGGGCGGCGGTCGTGAACACCTCCGCGCACACGCTCCCGGCCGGGCGGGTGTCGGTCTTCCACGAGCGGGAGTTCGTCGGCACCAGCAGGCTGGACCTCATCCCGCCCGGCGGCGAGCTGGAGCTGCAGCTCGGGGTGGACGACAGAGTGAAGGTCGAGCGCAGGCTGGCTCGCCGGAGCACCGGCCGGCGCATGGTAGGCAACGTCCGCCGGACGGACGTCGCCTACACCATCCTGGTGACCAACTACGCGTCCATGCGGGCCCGGGTGACGGTCCGCGATCAGGTGCCGGTGCCGCGGCACGAGAGCATCACCGTGCGGGACGTGTCAGCCGAGCCGGCGGCGGCCGAGCACACCGAGCTGGGGCTGCTGACCTGGAACCTGGAGCTTGATCCGGGCGCGAGCCGGGAGATCGGGCTCTCCTACCGCCTTGAGCATCCCCGCGGGGCGGAGATCACCGGCTGGGGCGACTGACCGGTCGCCCGGGGCGGCTGACCGCCCGTCCGAGGAGTCTGACCGGCGGTTCGGGACGGCTGACCGGCGGTTCGGGACGGCTGGCSGGCCGTTCGGGGTGACTGGCTGGCCGTGAGGCCCCGTGTCCACCCGCCCTCCTCGATCTCCGCGGTGCCGTCGATCACCGCCCAGTCGATCACGGAGCTGGCCGGGACGACCACGGGGCTGCCCATCCGGATGTGGACCAGGGCCGGGTGCGCGCCGTCGTTGAGGCTGCGGCCGTGGATCGTCCGCGGATCCGGCCAGGTCGACACGATGGCCCACAACGCCTCGACCCCGTCGGGCACGGGAAGCTGGTGCCTGATGATCAGATGGCCGAGCGGTGGGAGCTCCCCGTGGGTCAGGCGTCGGCGGGCGTGGCCGAGTCGCGAACGGGCGACGGTTATCGCCTCGTTCAGGGTGGCCGGTGCGACGCTGCCAAGCATGTACTGAACAGTAGCTGACTCCATCCGGTCCGTAGGCATCCTCCGGCGTTGATCGGGGAAGAACCAGCATTTCCGGCGAAGTTGGGTGCGCATGGTGTTCGTCCGGTGTGAATGCGTGCGGGGGGCGGCCGGCGTAGCTTGGACGTACGGGAGGCGGTCATGGCTCACCAGGATGAGGCGACCAGCGCCAGCACCGGCACCGGTGCGGGAGTCGGCACCGGCAGTGGCGGCACCGCCGGTGGTGCGGATGTGTCGACGCTCTCGGGCCTGGTGCATGAGACGCACCGCGATGCGGCTGATCTTTTCGAGCTGGCCAGGCAGGAGCTCGCGAAGAACACCGGCAGCCCCCAGAGCCCGTCGGCGGATCCACGGCTGGCCATGCATGCGATCGACGCCGCCGTCGCCGCGTTCAGCGCGCACCTGAGCGTCATGGAGGGCGTCGTGTACCCGACAGCCGCCACGGCGGTTCCGGACGGGCCGGCCCGAACCGCTGCGCTGCGCGAGACCGCCCGCGAGGCGGCCGGCATGATGCGCGGGATAGAGCAGTATGTGCAGGGCGACCGGTACCAGCCCGGCAGCGGGGTGTCCGAGCTCCGCGCCAACCTGGTGGAGCTCGGGCAGGCGCACGCCCGGGTGGAGGAACGGCTGCTGAGCGATCTCGAGGAGCGGCTGGCCGGTGCACAGCTGCTGCGGCTGCGCGAGGACGTCCAGCAGGCGATGCGGCGCGCACCGACCCGCCCGCACCCGCATCTTGGGCATCGGGCGGGCCTGGCGAGCCGTCTCGCCGCCCGGCTGGCCGGCCACTGGGACCATCTGCTGGACACGATGGACGCCCGGGCGGTGGCGGGCCGTCCGGTCCGCGCGCCGGCACCGGCCGGTCTGTGGGGCTGGTACCTGCTGGGGCGTCCGACCAGTGACCAGCTGGGGCGCCCGACCGGTGACCAGGCGCACCCGGGCACCGGAACTTCCGGAGATTGAGGCCGTAAGCACACGTTCCGCCGCGCGGCCGGCGCTACCTTCTCCTAGTCAGCTGCTACAACCATTACTTGTTACCTGTCAGTATTTGTTGGTGCCCGCCGATCAGCGTGGCGTCGCCCCTGCCTGGAGAGAAGTGACGGCAAGCGAGATCCCTGCCATGCGGCCATCCGCGGCCGAGGGCGAGGCKGCACGCCTGGCGGGCGTGAGCTGGCCACTGCTGCTCGTCGAGGACGACGACGGCGACGCGTTCCTGGTGTCGGCCCTGCTCGACGAGGTCTCCGCCCCAGTCGAGGTCACCCGGGTGCGGACGGTCGCGGAGGCCGTTCTACGAACCCAGAACACCGCCTGCGTCCTGCTGGACCTCGGCCTGCCCGACAGCGAGGGCCTGTCCGCGCTGGACAGGCTGTTGTCGATCGACGGCGGGGCGCCCGTCGTCGTGCTCACCGGTCTGGTGGACGAGCACCGGGGTGCCGAGGCCGTCGCCGCGGGCGCGCAGGACTATCTGGTGAAAGGCCAGGTGGACGGGCGGGACCTGGTCCGTGCCGTGCGCTACGCGATCGAGCGTGAGCGGGCCGACACCGCGGCGCGGGCGCTGCGTGAGTCCGAGCTGCGAGCGGACGAGAAGGCCCGGCTGGAGCGCGGCCTGCTGCCCAGGCCGCTGATGGACGACGCGACGCTGGAGCACCGGACCCGCTACCGGCCCGGCCACCGGCAGGCGCTGCTCGGCGGAGACTTCTACGACATGGTCTCCACCAGGGACGGCACCGTCCACGTGCTGCTCGGCGACGTCTGCGGGCATGGCCCGGACGAGGCCGCGCTGGGGGTCAGCCTGCGCATCGCCTGGCGCACCCTGGTGCTGGCCGGCGTCCCGGACGCCGATCGCCTCGGCTTCCTGCAGGAGGTGCTGGTGAGCGAGCGGGAGCACGACGAGATCTTCGCGACGGTCTGCGCCCTGGCGATCGCGCCGGACCGGCGCAGCCTGCGGATGACCCTGGCCGGGCATCCGCCGCCGGCGTTGCTGTCCCCGCGGGTCGCCGCTCTGCCGGGCGAGGTGGTCGGCCCCGCCCTGGGCATCCTCGACGAGCTGGTGAGCGGCGAGGTGACGGTCGAGCTCGGGGAGCAGTGGGCCCTGCTGCTCGCGACGGACGGTCTGCTGGAGGGGCGCGACGGCCCGGGCGGCGAACCACTCGGCTGGGAGGGGGTGCTGCCGGAGGTGGCCGACCTGTGGCCCGAGTCCGGTCCCGACGATCTGCTCGACGCGCTGATCGACCGGGTGGAGGAACGTAACGGCGGCCCGTTGACCGATGACGTGGCTCTGCTGCTGCTCCAGCGGGTGCCGCCCGCGTGAGCGCCGCGGCGATGCGGGGCTGGCGGCTGCGCCGGCGGCTGGGCGCGGTCTACGGCGCGGTGGCCGTCATCCTCCTGCTCTCCGCGGGCATGATCGGCTGGTCGGTGGCGCGCCTGGACGACGCCATTCACGTCCGCAGCGACATCCTCGCCCCGGTGCAGGTCGGCACCGTCCGGCTGATCTCGAGCCTGGTCGACCAGGAGACCGGCGTCCGCGGCTACGTGCTGGAGGGCGACGACCAGTATCTCGATCCGTACACGCAGGGGCGCGAGACCGAGAACGAGCTGCGTGCCAGCCTCGCCGCCAGGGTGGCCAGCCGCCCTGACCTGCAACGTGGGCTGGCGACGCTGGAGCAGCGCGTCAACGAGTGGCACAGCGCCTATGCCGACCCGGCGATAGCCGCGGTGCGCGCCGGTGGCGTCGACGCCGCGAACCGTCTCGACCCCACAATCGGGAAGGCCCGGTTCGACGCGGTCCGGGCCGCCGGCACCGCGCTGGACGACGCGGTGCGGTCCGCGGCGCTGCAGGCCCGTGACAACGTGAGCGACGCGGTGCGCACCCTGGTGATCTCGCTTGTGGTCGCGGCGGTGGCGCTCATCGTGCTGCTGACGTTCATCTTCCGTGCGCTGCGGCTGTGGGTGACCCGGCCGCTGGAGACCGTCGGGGCGGATGTGCGCCGGGTCGCCGCCGGCAGCCTGGAGCACCAGATCGGGCCCACCGGCCCACCCGACATCGAGTCGCTGGCCCGCGACGTCGAGCTGATGCGGCTGCAGCTCATCGGCGAGCTGGAGACGGCGCGGGAGGCCAGGGCCTCCGTCGAGGCGCAGGCGGAGATCCTGCGCCGCTCCAACCGCGACCTGGAGCAGTTCGCCTACGTCGCGTCGCATGACCTGCAGGAACCGCTGCGCAAGGTGGCGAGCTTCTGCCAGCTGCTGTCCCGCCGCTACGGCGACCAGTTCGACGAGCGGGGGAGCCAGTACATCCACTTCGCTGTGGACGGCGCCAAGCGCATGCAGCAGCTCATCAACGACCTGCTCGCGTTCTCCCGGGTCGGCCGCAGCACCGAGAGCTTCGTGGACGTCGATCTCACCGACGTCGTCGAGCGGGCCCGGGTGACGCTGTCGATCGCGCTGGAGGGCAGCGGCGGGGAGGTGACCGCGACCGGGCTTCCGACGGTTCCCGGCGACCCCGTACTGCTCACCCAGCTGTTCCAGAACCTGATCGGGAACGCGTTGAAGTTCCATGGCGAGCAGCCGCCGCGGGTGCGGATCGGGGCGGTGGAGCGCCCGGACGAGTGGGAGCTGTTCTGCGCCGACAACGGCATCGGCATCGAGCCCGAGTACGCGGAGAAGATCTTCGTCATCTTCCAGCGCCTGCACGCGCGGGAGGCCTACGAGGGAACCGGGATCGGCCTCGCGCTGTGCCGCAAGATCGTGGAGTTCCACGGAGGGCTGATCTGGCTGGACAATACGGTGGAGTCCGGCACCACCTTCCGCTGGACGTTGCCGAAGCGCCGCACCGTGGTGTTGCCCACCGATCTGGTCCCGCACGGTAACTCGACGGAGCCGTCGCCCGCGTCGCTCCTCCCGCAGTCCTCGCCACCCGCGCAGTCCTCGCCGCCCGCTCTGCCGAAACCAGGAGGTCCGTCGTGACCCAGCCCGAGCCTGTCGTCCCGGTCGAGGTCCTGCTGGTCGAGGACGACCCGGGCGATGTGCTGATGACCCGTGAGGCGTTCGAGGACCACAAGCTCAAGAACAACCTCAACGTGGTCAGCGACGGTGTCGAGGCACTGGCCTACCTGCGGGGCGAGGGCGTGTACGCGGGTGCGACGCGGCCTGATCTCATCCTGCTCGACCTGAACCTCCCGCGCCGGGACGGCCGGGAGGTGCTGGCGGAGGTCAAGTCCGACGAGCGGCTGCGGCGCATCCCGATTGTCGTGCTCACCACCTCCGAGGCGGAGGAGGACATCCTGCGCAGCTACGACCTGCACGCCAACGCGTACATCACCAAGCCGGTCGACTTCGAGAGGTTCGTGTCGGTGGTCCGCCAGATCGACGACTTCTTCATCACGGTCGCCCGGCTTCCCACTCAGTAGTCGCCTCGTCTGCCTAAAGTCACCGCATGGCTGCTGGGCGCGCAGGAGTGCGACGGGAGATTCTCGCGGACCTGCTTCGTGACCTCGGGCCGGCCAGCCCCACGCTGTGCGCGGGCTGGACCGCGCACGACCTCGCCGCCCACCTGGTCACCCGGGAGCGGGTGCCGTGGGCCGGCCCCGGTCTGGTCGTCGGCGCGCTGCACGGCCTGACGGAACGTGCCGAGCGGGCGACGATGCGTGCGCACAACTACCCCGAGCTGGTCGAGATGTTCCGCGCCGGCCCGCCATGGTGGCATCCGACCCGGTTCGCACCCCTGGACGACGCGGCCAACCTGGTCGAGTTCTTCGTCCACACCGAGGACCTGCGCCGCGCCGCGCCCGGACGTCTCCCAGCCGCCGCGGACGTCCCGGCCGGTGCGGGCGACGCGGCTGTCGATCGGGACGCCATCTGGGCCGCGCTGCGGCTGATCGGGCTCGCCGAGTTCCGGCACAGTGCGGTCGGTGTGGTCGCGGAACGGACCGACGCGCCCGGGCGGCTCACCCTGCGCCGCCGGGAGCCGGTCGTCGAGATCGTGGGCCCGCCGGAGGAGCTCCTGCTCTTCGCGTTCGGGCGGTACGCCGCGGCCCAGGTCGAGCTGCGGGGCACACCCGAGGCCGTCGCGGCCGTCGCGGCACGAGGTGCCGCGACGCCGGCTGGCGCCGGCCGGTAGGCCGCCCGCTGAACCTCCTGCCGCGCGGATCGGCGGCAGGAGGAACCAGTGCGGTCGCCCGCTGCTACCAGAGCGAGGCGTAGACGGCTGAGCTCTTGGGATTCTCGTTGGGGTTGATCAGCGACGAGTGCACGTTCCCGGCGCGGGAGTCCTTGAAGTAGGTCTCATAGGCCAGCACATCCGCGTTCGCGCGGAAGGTTTCGTACATCTGCTGGATGTAGACCGGGTTGTCGCCGCCGGCCTGCCCGGACCGGCCCGCCTCGGTGCCCGAACTGGCGACCAGGCCCCATTCGGGGACGGAGAACTGCTTGCCGTGCGCCCGGGCGAACGCGATGGCCGCACACAGCCCCACCGCCTGGTTGCACTGCTTGTCGAAGATCTCCGCGGTGGTGCTGGCGGGCCACTGGTCGTAGGAGTCGATGCCGATGATGTCGACGTAGTCGTCACCCGGGTAGGCGTCCCAGGGGCTGGAGCTGTGCGCGTTCATCGCCCAGTCGAAACGGGCCTGCGGGTCCGTCGAGCGGACCGCGGACACGACCTGGCGGTAGCAGCTCGCCCAGGCACTCGGATTGCCGCGCACCGACCATTCGAACCAGGTGCCGTTGAACTCCCAGGCCAGCCGGATGATGGTCGCCGGCCGGCCCTTGCTGACCAGCCAGCGGCCGAACTCGGCCCAGTGGCTGTTGTAGGCACCGGACGCGCACGCGGAGATGCTGCCCTGACCGGTGGGGAAGAAGGGCTGCGAGATCACCCAGGTGCCGGCGAAGCCGGCGAACTTCTCCGTGCTGCCGCCGACCCACGGATGCGTGATCGTCTCCCAGCTTCCCCTGTCGGCGAAGGTCAGGACGACGTTCACCGCCGATCCGCGCAGCGCCTCCCAGTCGCGCACCGTGGTCAGGTTGTTCGCGTAGACGCCGCTCATGCCACCGGGCACCCTGCCGCCGCCACCACCGGAGGGGGTGTTGGAGCCGGCCGCGCCGAGGGCTGTGCGCGCGGGGGTGGTCGGCGGTGTGGTCGCCGCGGGTGGTGTGGTCGCCGCCGCCGTCGTCGCGACGGGGGAGGGGCTCAGGCTCGGGCTCGGGCTCGGCGACGGGGACGTGTCCTGGCCGTCGCCGGTGTTGACGTCCGGGCGGGCTTCCCGGAGGTCCTTGGGGTCGATGGCCGATGCCTCGACGACGGCCGAGGAATCACTGTCCCGCTCCGGGGCCAGCGTCCATCCGACCGCCACCGCAACGAATGCCATGATGCTCAGCGAAGCTATCCAGGCGGGATTTCTGACCGGACCGCGCCATCGACGGCGCAATCCGGACGGTTTTCTGCGCGGGCTGGGCTGGCCCTCCGCACGATGTCTCACCGCGGACATCCCTCCGTGCCCGGCCGTGACGTGCCGGGCGGTGTCGTTGTGGACCCCCCGATCCCACCCGCCTACTCCTGAGCGGACGACCCTCCACAGGGCTTGGTCTGACGAAACTCCTTCTGGTCACCCTGACGTGACTAGACAGTTGTGACGGCAGCGTACACGGAGGTGGGTGGCCACGTAGGCGGGGGGAGCTATCCCGCACGGACTGTCGCTCTGCGTGAGCGATGGTTGTTTCGGGCCGCACCTTGTCGTCTGACCGACACCTTGCGGTGATTCCGGCGTTGATTTAGCGCCCAATTTGTTAATTGAACTTGCTTCGCGGTCGGGTGGTGGTGATGCCGCAACCGGACAGGTGCGGAGGGCCTGGCCCCCACCCCGGCCCCGTTTCCGCTGTCGCCGCACATACGCCTGTGGGGTGACGATGCGCATGCGCGTAACAGCGGCGAGCCCCGACCCGGCGACCCCTGGTCTGACGACCGCCGGACCGCCGGACCGCCGGGCCGCCGGGCTCCGGCTCGGCGACCCCGATCCTCAGATCTTGCTCGGTACCTGTAGCTGCGGCTCGAAGATCTGAGGATTATGGTCGTTTTGGCAACCCCGATCTTCGTATCCTGCTCGGCAGCGGCAGCGGCAGCGGCAGCGGCAGCGGCAGCGGCAGCGGCAGCGGCAGCGGCAGCGGCAGCGGCAGCGGCAGCGGCAGCGGCAGCGGCA